>NZ_WWIC01000283.1:0-85555 GCF_009872555.1 Streptomyces sp. SID5643 | reverse complement strand
CACCGGCACCGGCACCGGCACCGGCACCGGCGGCATCACCGTCGCCGGAAGGCGACCGGCCGCTCGACAGCACCCAGGCCGAGACCGTGACGGCGGCGAGGACCGCGGCGACGACGGTGACGCGCAGCTGGTGCCGGCGCGGCTGCCGCGCGGGACGGGCTGCCGCATCGGGGGTGGGCTGCTCCGTTTTCGGATCGGCTTCCGGATCGGCCTTCTGGTCGGTCTTCTGGTCGGCTTCCGGAGCGGTCATCCGGTCGGTCTTCTGGTCGGCTTCCGGGGGCCCTTCCGGTTCCGTCCCCCGTGCCGCTTCCGGCACCGCTCCCCGTTCCGCGGCGGCGCGCGCCGCGTCCGCCAGTGCCCACAGGCGGTGCAGGGTGCGCAGTTCGTCCGGGGTCGCGCCGCAGACCGTGGCCAGCCGGTGCACGCTCCCGTAGTCCTGGGGCACCGACGTGCCCCGGCAGTAACGGTGCAGGGTGGAGCCGGCCAGGCCGGACTTCCTGGCGAGGGCCTCGTAACTCAGGCCGGACCGGCTCTTCAACGAACGCAACAGCGCGGCGAACCGCTCCGTTTCCGGGCATGCGGACAAGGCCGTTCCCCCCTCGGGAATCCCCATGGACGCTGGTCGGGCGTCTCGTGCCGACACTGTGCCACCAAAGGCGTCCCATGGCCGTCCCAACGGTTCCGGATCGCGCCAGGTGCGCGGCCCACCGGCGTCCCGGCGTCCCAGCGGGCCCCCGCGCCCTTGCCCGGCCCGGTCACGCCTTGCCAGCGTCGGGCCGTCCGCTCCACCGTCCCCAGATCTCCGAGGAGACCAGGCTCATGCGCCTTTCCGTCCGCCGGAACTCCCGTGCGAACCCGCTGCTCGCCGTGCTCGCCGTCAGCGCCGCCGCCGTCGCCACCCTGGCCGTGCCGAGCTCCGCGTCGGCGGCCCCGGCCGCGCCCGCCGCGGTGGACTGTGCGTCCGGGCACATCTGCTTCTGGACCGGAGCCAACTTCACCGGCAGCAAGTGCGCCTGGGACGTGGCCGACCCCGACTGGCAGAGCGGTGCCGTCCGGTGTTCCTGGGCCGCCACGACCAACGTGAAGTCCGTGTGGAACGCCGGCACCAGCAGCTCCAGCGGTGTCGCGTACTACCGGGGCGCCAACTACAGCGACCGGGTCGGCTGCACCCGCCAGCAGCACGGCGGAAACCTCGCCGGTACGTACAAGGTCCGCTCCCACCGGTGGATCTCGGGCAGCTGCGGCTGACCGGCCACCCGCACGAACGCGGTGGCGTGCACCGCCCGTCCGCTCGGGCGTGCACGCCACCGCGGCATGTCCGCGGGGAGGGTCAGCCCACCAGGGGCGACCGCGCGTGCTCCTCGGGGAGGGGCCGCGTGTCGAGGTAGAACCACTCGGCGTCCGCGGTGGGCCAGGGCGGCGGTTGCGCCGCCTCCTCGCCGGGGACCGGGCGCCGGGGCAACGGCGTCGGACCCGGGCCCGGGCCCGGGTCCACGGACTGCTTCGCCTCCCCCGGCATCAGCAGCTCCACCCGCAGCCCGAGCCCCCGCTGCTGGGCGGTGAACTCCTCGACCTGGTTGCGGCAGGCGTGGTCCAGGTGGGTCACGCCGGTCAGGTCCAGACGGATCCTCGGTTTCCCGGACGCGGCCGCCGCCTCCAGCGCGTCGATCAGCTTCGGCAGCCGCAGGAACGTGGCGTTGCCTGCCATGACGACTTTGGCCGTGTCCTGCTCGACGTGCTGGCGGATCACCGTCTGCGACATGCGCAGCGCGGCCAGCACGATCCCCGCGGCGAGACCGAACAGCACGCCCTCCAGCAGCGCGGTCGCCACGATGACCAGCATGGTCAGCGTCATCACCGCGAACTCGCCCCTGTCCTGGCGCCACATCTTCGGGAACTCGGCGGGGCCGAACAGCTTCCAGCCGCTGTGCACGAGGACGCCGGCGAGCACGGAGATCGGGATCAGCGCGAGCACCTGCGGCAGCAGCAGCGCGAACAGCAGCAGCCACAGGCCGTGCAGGGTGCGGGAGAGCCGGGTCTTGGCCCCGGCCTGGACGTTCGCCGAACTGCGCGCCACCACCGCGGTGATGGGGAGCGCGCCGAGGATGCCCGCGACGGTGTTGCCCGCGCCCTGGGCGATCAGCTCGGTGTTGTAGCGGGTGCGCGGGCCGTCGTGCATACGGTCCACGGCGGCGGCCGTGAACAGGCTCTCCGCGGACGCGATGACCGTGAAGGTGAGGATCGCGGTGATGACCGTCCCGTCGGCGAGCCCGGCGAACTGCTCCCCGCCCGGCACCTGCACGGAGTTGAGCAGGTTCCCCACCTGGAGGGTCTTCACCTCCACGCCGGGCAGCGCGGCGACGACCATGCCGATGCCTACGGCGACCAGGGCGGCGGGGATCTTCCCGGCCGGCCCGGGCACCTTCTTCCAGACGAAGCTGAGCACGATCGTGACGACACCGAGCAGCATGGCGATCATCGCCTGCGGGTCCGTCAGGACGTCGGCCAGCAGCCCGGGGATCCCGGCCATGTTCTCCAACGCGGTGCCCGGGGCCTTGGCGTCGGCCATCGGGTAGGCCTGGCTGAACATCAGCGGCACGCCGATGCCGGCGAGCATGCCCTGGACGACGGCGACCGAGATGGCCTGGAACATCCGGCCGAGCCGTACCAGTCCGAGGACGATCTGGAGGAGGCCGGCGAACAGCACGATCACGCCGAGCATGGCCACGCCGACCTCGGCGACGGTCTCCGCGACCAGCGCGGCGAGTCCCGCGGCCGGGCCGCTGACCTGGAGCGTGCTGCCCCGGACTGCGCCGACGACCAGACCGCCGATCACCCCGGAGATGATCCCGAGTTCGGCGGGGACGCCGGAGGCGACGGCAACGCCGATGCACAGCGGCAGGGCCACGAGGAAGACGACGAGGGAAGCGGTGATGTCGGTGGCCAGGTCCCCCTTCGCGCCGCCCTTGCCCGCGATGCCCTCCTCTCCACCCTTGCTGCCGACGCCTTTCGCTCCCCCCTTGCCGCCGACGCCTTCCGCTCCCCCCTTGCCGCCGACGACCGTCGCTGCCCCCTTGCCGCCGACGCCCGTCGCTGCCCCCTTGCCGCCGACGCCCGTCGCTGCCCCCCTGCGGACGACGCCCTGCGCGCCGCTCAGCACGCCGCGGAGCAGCCCGCCCAGCGCACCACCGCCCGCGGTGCCGGCTCCCGGGCCGTCCGGGAAGTGCCCGTCCGGCCCGTGGCCCGGGCGGCCCCCCGAACCGCCCCCCGTTTGGTGGCTTTCGGGCGCCCCGCCCCTGGAACCACCGCCCGCCGGCCCGCCGGCCCACCCGCCCCATGATCCACCGGCCGCGCCTCCCACGGCGCCTCCCCCGGTGTGAGCCCCGGTGTGAGCCCCGAAGCCACCCGGCACGCCTCCCGGCGCCCCGCCCCCCGCATCATCCTCCGCGGACCAGGCCCACGGATCCCCCACCGGACCTCCGGCGGGCGGGCCCCCCTGACCCCCCGCCGGAGGTCCGCCCGACCAGCCCCCTTGGCCCCCCGCCGGGGCTCCGCCCGACCAGCCTCCGGTGTCCCCTTCCGAGCCCCCCGTCGACCAGTCCCCCGACCGGTCCCCCGTAGCACCCACGGCACCGGCCCCCCACTCGGAGCGTCCGTCCGTCGGAGGACCGCCCGGCCGCGGGCCCCCCTCGCCACCCGGCGTCCCCCCGGCTCGACGGCCCCCCGGGCCGCCCCGCGTCCTCCCGCGCGCATGGGCCCCGCTCACGCTGCGTGCACCCGGAAGTCGCCCTCGTCACCCAGCTCGTAGACGAAGCCCGTGTCGACCTCGTAGTACCAGCCGTGCAGCCGCAGGCGGCCCGAGTCGAGGCGTTGCCGGACCACGGGGTAACTGCGCAACGCGGCCAGCTGGTTGACGACGTTGCCCTGGGACACCTCCGGCAGGGACGGATCGTCCGGGGCACTCTCCAGGACGGAGGTCAGCTCCGGGCGGGCGATGCGGAGCCAGGCGTCCACGCCGGGCAGGGCCGACAGGTCGTCGCCGGACTTCAGCGCGCCCATCGCACCGCAGTGTGAGTGACCGCACACCACGATGTCCTGAACCCCGAGCACCTCCAGTGCGTACTCGATGGTGGCCGCCTCTCCACAGGCCCCGGGCCGTCCGTAGGGCGGCACGATATTCCCTGCGTTCCGCAGCTCGAATATCTCTCCGGGCCGCGCTCCCGTGATCATCGCGGGTATGACACGCGAGTCCGAACAGGTAATGAACAGCGCTTCCGGATATTGCCCTTCGGCCAGTTTCCGGTATTCGCCGCTGTTGAAATCGACGCGCATCCTGAACGTCCGGGCACGGTCCAGCAAAGCCTTCATCGCACTCTCCTGAGCTGGGGTTCCTCCCTGTGCGCTCCACCGTAGGCCGCCGACCTACAAAGGAAGGTTAAGCAAACTCCAGAGCCCGGCCAGCAATTGCACATTCTTTGTCCGGATTCCCAGACGCAGTGTCTTCTTGTAGCGTGTGAACTCCGCGGCAGGGCTTGCTGATTCACGCTGCCCGGATTCATGCCGGTTTCACGGAGAGACAGGACGTATGGGCCTACGAGTGCTGCTCATCGAAGACGACGAGACGATCGCCGAGCCGCTCGCCGAGGGGCTCGGCCACTTCGGGCTGACGGTCGACCACGTCGCCACCGGGACGGACGGCCTGAGAGGCCCCTACAACGACGTCGTGCTGCTCGATCTGGGGCTGCCGGACATGGACGGCATCGACGTCTGCCGCGGCATCCGGCAGGTCTCGGACGTGCCCATCGTCATCCTCAGCGCGCGCGGCGAGGAGGCCGACCGCGTGCTGGGTCTGGAGCTGGGCGCCGACGACTACCTGGCGAAACCGTTCAGCGTGCGGGAACTGGTCGCCCGGGTCCGTGCGGTGACCCGCCGCACGCAGCGCACCCACACGGCGTTCCCCGAGGCACCGGGCCCTGTGAGCGCCCCCGAGCCGGCACCGGCCGAACCGGCCTACGAACCCGCCCCGGCCCTCTCCTACGACCCCCCGGCGGCGTCCGCGTCCGCCCCCGACCCCTCCCCCGCGCACGACCCGGGCCCGCTCGTCGTGGACCGCCGCACCCGCCAGGTCTGGGTCGGCGACGCCCCCGTCCTGCTCACGCCCAAGGAGTTCGACCTGCTGGCGCTGCTCAGTGAGGACCCCGGCGCGGTCTACTCGCGGCAGCAGATCCTCGACCGCGTCTGGGACCCGCACTACGACGGCCCGACCAAGACGCTGGACGTCCATGTCGCCGCGCTGCGCCGCAAGCTGGGGCACCCGGCGTGGATCCGGACCCTGCGGGGCGTCGGTTTCCGGCTGTCCGCGCACACGGGGCCGCAGGTGGCCTCTCCATGACCCGCCGGCTGCTGCTCAGCTACCTCAGCCTCGCCGCGCTGGTCCTGCTCTGCCTGGAGATCCCGCTGGGCTTCGTGTACTCGCGCGGGGAGCGGGAGCGGGTGGTCAACGCGGCGAAGGACGAGGCCGAGTCGGTCTCGGCGTACGCGGCGCTGTCGCTGGCGGCGGGGCGCGGCGAGCGGGACCTGCCCGGGCGGGTGGCGCACTGCGCGCGGCGCATCGGGGGCAAGGTGGTGATCGTCGACGCGGCGGGCACGCCGCTCGCCACCTCGCACCGGCTGGACGCCGGGATGTCCGGCACGCTGGCCGCGCGGCCGGGCATCGCGGCGGCGCTGCGGGGCACCTCGACGGTGGACGTCCGTACCTCCACCATCGGCGGGGTCGAGTACCTGTCGGTGGCCGCGCCGGTCGGCCAGGAGGCGCGGGCGGTGGGTGCGGTGTGGCTGACGGTGCCGACGCGGACGGTTCACGAGCGGGTGCACCACGTCTGGCTGCTGCTCGCGCTGGGCGGGTGCGCGGTGCTGACGGCCGTCGCGGTGGTCGGTTTCGCCTTCGCGCGGTGGGCGGGACGCCCCATCCGTGAACTGGAGCAGGCCACGCACGACTTGGCCGACGGCGGCCGGTTCGAGCCGGTGACGGTCACCAAGGGCCCGCCGGAAGTACGCAGTCTGGCGGCGGCGTTCAACCGCACCGGCGCCCGGCTCGCCCACCTGCTGGCGTCCCAGCGGGCGTTCGCGGGCGAGGCCTCGCACCAGTTGAAGACACCGCTGGCGGCGCTGCGGCTGCGCCTGGAGAACATGGAGCCGGACGTCGCCGCCCGCGCCCGGGGCAGTCTCACCGCGGCCGTCACGGAGACGGACCGGCTCGCCCGGATGGTCGGGCACCTGCTGGCCATGGCACGGCTGGAGGAGCACGCGGCCATACCCGCCACGGTCGACCTGGGTGCGCTCTGCGCCGAGCGGCACCGCACCTGGCAGCCGCTGTTCGCGCGGGAGGACGTCTCGCTGGTGCTCTTCGCGGGGAGCGTGGGCCCGGTGCTGGCGGTGCCGGGGGCCGTGGAGCAGATCATGGACAACCTGCTGTCCAACGCCCTGCGGGCGTCCCCGGCGGGTAGCACCGTGACGGTCGAACTGCGGTTGCGGGTACCACCCCGGCGGGCGTTGCGCGACAGCCGCCCCCGCTGGGTCGACCTGCACGTCACCGACGAGGGCCCGGGCATGACGGAGGAGCAGCGGGCCCGCGCCTTCGACCGTTTCTGGCGCGCCCCGGGAGCCCCCAAGGGCGGCACGGGACTCGGCCTCGCCCTGGTGCAGCGTCTGGCCCATGCCAGCGGCGGGGAGGCGACCCTGTGCGCGGCGGCCACCGGCGGCCTGGACGTGGTGATCCGGCTGCCGTCCGCGCGGCCGCCCGGTGAGAGTGACCACGGGCCGGGCGGCGACCGCCCGAGGAAGCCGAGACGGGAGGCACCGGCGCTGCCGGCGTAGGGGCCGTGCCGGACGGGGCACGGCCGGCACGCAGCATGCCGCTCCCCGGCCACGCGTTGGCCATGCCCCATCAACCCTGTCCCCTTAGCGTCCCTCTCGCCTCCCCCACGCACAACCCTGCCGTCGACCGGCGGCAGGGCGGTACGGCACCTCTTGGAGTGAGAGTGGAACGTCGTAGCCTCCTGCGTGCGGCCGTCCTCGGCGGCACGTCGGCCGCTCTGGGCGGAACCCTGTGGCGCGGTGCCGCGTATGCTGCCCCCGCCCAGCCCGGCACCGGCCCCTACGGGCCGCTGGGCTCCCCGGACGCCAACGGCATCCGACTCCCGAGCGGCTTCACGAGCCGGGTGGTCGCCCGGTCCGGCCAGCGCGTCGGCAGCACGTCGTACACCTGGCACAACGCCCCGGACGGCGGCGCCTGTTACGCCGACGGCACGGGCTGGATCTATGTCTCCAACTCCGAGATCACCCCCTCGGGCGGCGCGAGCGCGGTGAGGTTCTCCTCGACGGGCGCGATCACCGGCGCCTACCGCATCCTGTCCGGCACGCGCCAGAACTGCGCGGGCGGCAAGACCCCGTGGAACACCTGGCTGTCCTGCGAGGAGGTGTCCCTCGGCTACGTCTACGAGACCGACCCGTGGGGCACGAACGCGGCGGTGCGGCGTGCGGCGATGGGCCGCTTCAAGCACGAGGCGGCGGCCGCGGACCCGGTACGCAAGGTCATCTACCTGACCGAGGACGAGACCAACGGCCGCTTCTACCGCTTCGTCCCGGCCACGTGGAGCGACCTGTCGTCCGGCAGGCTCCAGGTGATGGTGGCGGGCAGCGCCACGAGCGGTTCCTTCACCTGGGCCGACATCCCCGACCCGGACGGCTCCCCCACCGCCACCCGCTCCCAGGTCTCCGGCTCGAAGTCCTTCAACGGCGGCGAGGGCTGCCACTACGCGAACGACACGGTCTGGTTCACCACCAAGGGCGACCACCGCGTCTGGCAGCTCAACCTCCTCACCGCCACGTACGAACTCGCCTACGACGACTCCCTCGTCAACGGCACGGCCCCCCTCACCGGCGTCGACAACATCACCGGCGCCTCCTCCGGCGACCTCTTCGTCGCCGAGGACGGCGGCACCATGGACATCTGCGTCATCACCCCCGACGACGTCGTCGCCTCGTTCCTGCGCGTCGACGGCCAGTCGAGCTCGGAGATCACCGGCCCGGCCTTCTCCCCCGACGGCACCCGCCTCTACTTCTCCAGCCAGCGCGGCACCAGCGGCAGTTCCTCGGGCGGCATCACGTACGAGGTGACGGGCCCGTTCCGCTCGTGACGGAGGTCGTGCGCGACACCTGAGCCCGGCCCGCCGGTGACCATCGGCGGGCCCGGCCGTTCCACCGGTTGGGCGGTTCGCAGCGGGCTGCCCGGCCGATGGAAGGAACACCACCGTGGACACGACCGTGCCCGTCCCGAAGGCGCCGGGTGTGCTGCCCCGCGCCGAGTGGGTCAAGACCCTGCCGCAGACCGTCGTCGCGTCCTGCGTCCTGCTGCTCGACGCCGAGGACCGGCTCCTGCTGCTGCGCTACGCCGGGGGTCAGCCCGGCGCGGGTCTGTGGGGGCTGCCGGGCGGCATGCTCGACCACGGCGAGGACCCCGCCGGTGCGGCGAGCCGGGAGCTGCACGAGGAGACCGGCATCGTCCTGGAGGAGGACCTGCGGTTCATCGGGTACGACCACCGGGCGGATGTGCTGGGCACGGGGCCGGTGATCGACTTCTACTTCCACGGCGGCCGGCTCCCGGCCGGGCAGCCCGTCCGGCGCAGCTCGGAGCACGACCAGCACGGCCTGTTCGCCCTCTCCGAACTGGAGACCATGCCGCTGGCGACGCTCCTGCCGACCCTCGGCGCGCTGCTCACCGCCGCCCGCACCGGCACGGTCGTCTGCCTGCGGGAAGGACGGCCCCAGTGACCGCGCCCCACCCGGGGGCAGCGGTCGTCGTCTCTCAGAGCAGCAGGTCCACGGCCCGCACCCGGTCCTGATGGATCAGCACGTCGAAGCAGCGACCCAGCGCGATGCCGAACCAGTTCCGCTCCTCCGGATAGGCGGTACCGACACTGCGTGTGGGCCGGGCCCCGGCCAGCCAGGCGCGGGCCGGGCCGGGGGCGGTTCGCAGGTCCATGATGAACCGGTCGTACCGCACCTGGTCCAGCGTGTGCTCGTTGCTGCCGGTCGGCGGAGGGCCGACCGTGTGGGTGAGCATGTGCGCCTCCTCCGGGTCGGTGGCCTGGAACGAGCCCCGGCCGAAGGTGAGTCCGATGCTCACGTAGCCGCTGCCGAGCCGGTCCCGCAGGAACGCCCCCTGCGTCCTCGGCAGGACCTGCGGGTCCTCGGGCTCGTAGCCGATGTGGTTGTTGTGACCCGCCAGCAGGATCCGGTGCCCGGTGTGCCGGTGCCACCAGACGACGTTGTCCGCCATGACCTCGTCCCGGTAGCGCATGGCCTCGGCGACCTGCCGGGGGTCCTCGAAGTCGAAGCCGTACCCGGTGGCCGTCTGGTCGATCACCGTGGCGTGCCGCAGCACCTCGGCGGACTCCCGCCGCCCGGCCTGTGCGCGTGGCTCCAGTGAGTCCAGCAGCCTCAGGGCGCGTCCGGTGCGGGACGCCATCTCCTGCCGCTCGGCGAGCGGGCGGGCGAGGTACGCCTTCTGGTACTCGCCGGACGGGACGGCCGGCCGCAGTCCCCGGTACAGCGCGTCCAGGCGCGCCAAGAGGTCCGGGCGGACCCGGGCGACGTAGCCGGTGACCCGGTCGTACAGCTCCGGCCCGGTGTAGCCCCAGTCGTCGCCCATGAACCGCACCGGGTCCTGCGGATGCCGGCGGTTGTACTCCCGCATCCACTCCACCAGGCGCAGGTTCTCGGCGGTGGCGTTGAGCGCGTACGTGTACTGGAGGTCCTCCCGCATGATGCGCCGCGGGTCGCCCTCGCCGTGCACGACGTACTCGTCGAGGCGTACGCCGGTACTCCAGGCCGTCTCCAGCGCGAAGGTACGGAAGCCCCGCCGCTCCACCAGGTACCGGAACACCCGTTCCTTCACGGTGAGGAACTCGTGCGACCCGTGCGTGGCCTCTCCCGCCCCCACCACGACCGCGTCCCCGACCGCCCTGCCGATAGGCCGCAGGTCACCGGCGTCTGCGCCGGGCTCGGCGGTGCGCAGGGCACGGGCGGCCCGCTGGAGGGCGGATACGACCGGGTCCTGGGCAGCGGTGGCCGCGAGGGCCGGAGTGAGGAGGGACAACGCGAGGACGACGACCAAGCCCACGGGACGCAAAGGCGGCATACCCGCATAAGTGCCCGCAGCCGGACGCGCCGGAACCCGCCCCTGCCCGAACGGATCCCGGGACAGCACGGAGCGGGGGCACCACCTCCGCACAAGGTGGCGCCCCCGCTCTCCTCCGTGCACCGGAGCCGCCGCGATCGGTGAGGGTGGTCGGGGACCGCGACGGCTCCGGGTTCTGTGGGCCCCGGCTAGCGGTGGTCGCTGCCCTGGGACTGGACCGCCGCCCGGCCCGCTTCCAGGCGGGCCACCGGGATGCGGAACGGGGAGCAGGAGACGTAGTCGAGCCCGACCTCGTGGAAGAAGTGGACCGACTCCGGGTCGCCGCCGTGCTCGCCGCAGACGCCGAGCTTGAGGTCGGGGCGGGTCTCGCGGCCGGCCTTGGCGGCCAGCTTCACCAGGGAGCCGACGCCGTCCTTGTCGATCGTCTCGAACGGGGAGACGCCGAAGATGCCCTTCTCCAGGTACGCCGTGAAGAACGAGGCCTCCACGTCGTCCCGGCTGAAGCCCCACACCGTCTGCGTCAGGTCGTTCGTGCCGAAGGAGAAGAACTGCGCCGCCTCGGCGATCTGACCGGCGGTCAGCGCGGCGCGCGGCAGCTCGATCATCGTGCCGATGGACAGCTTGAGCTGCGCGCCCGAGGCCGCCTCGACCTCGGCGATGACCTTGTCGGCCTCCTCGCGGACGATCTCCAGCTCCTGGACCGTGCCCACGAGCGGGATCATGATCTCGGCGCGCGGGTCACCCTTGGCGGCCTTGCGCTCGGCCGCGGCCTCGGCGATGGCCCGCACCTGCATGGTGAACAGACCGGGGATGACCAGGCCGAGGCGCACGCCGCGCAGACCCAGCATCGGGTTCTGCTCGTGCAGCCGGTGCACGGCCTGGAGGAGGCGCAGTTCGTTCTCGTGCGGCTCCTGGCGGGACTCGGCGAGGGCGACGCGGACCGACAGCTCGGTGATGTCGGGCAGGAACTCGTGCAGCGGCGGGTCCAGGAGGCGGATGGTGACCGGGAGGCCGTCCATCGACTCGAAGAGCTGCACGAAGTCCTGCTTCTGGAGCGGGAGCAGCTCCTTGAGGGACTCCTCGCGCTCGGCCTGCGTGTCGGCCAGGATCAGCCGCTCCACCAGCTCGCGCCGGTCGCCGAGGAACATGTGCTCGGTGCGGCACAGGCCGATGCCCTGGGCGCCGAAGCGGCGGGCGCGCAGCGCGTCCTCGGCGTTGTCGGCGTTGGCGCGCACCCGCAGGCGGCGCTTGCGGTCGGCGAAGGCCATCATGCGGTGAACGGCCTCGACCAGTTCGTCGGCGTCGTCGGCGCCGGGGTGCATCCGGCCCTCGAAGTACTCCACGACCGGCGACGGCACGACCGGCACCTCACCGAGGTAGACCTTGCCGGTGGAGCCGTCGATGGAGACGACGTCGCCCTCCTCGACGACGTGCCCGCCCGGCACGGTCATCCGGCGGCGCTTGGTGTCGACCTCCAGCTCCTCGGCGCCGCAGACACAGGTCTTGCCCATGCCGCGGGCGACGACGGCCGCGTGGGAGGTCTTGCCGCCGCGCGAGGTCAGGATGCCCTCGGCCGCGATCATGCCGTCGAGGTCGTCGGGGTTGGTCTCGCGGCGGATGAGGATGACCTTCTCGCCGGAGCGGGACCACTTGACGGCCGTGTAGGAGTCGAAGACGGCCTTGCCGACGGCCGCGCCGGGCGAGGCGGCGATGCCCCGGCCGACCTGCGAGACCTTCGCGTCCTCGTCGAAGCGCGGGAACATCAGCTGCGCGAGCTGGGCGCCGTTGACGCGGGTGAGCGCCTCGGCCTCGTCGATCAGGCCCTGGTCCACCAGCTGCGTCGCGATCCGGAAGGCCGCGCCCGCGGTGCGCTTGCCGACGCGGGTCTGGAGCATCCACAGCACACCGCGCTCGATGGTGAACTCGATGTCGCAGAGGTCCTTGTAGTGGTTCTCCAGCGTCTCCATGATCTGCATCAGCTGGTCGTAGGACTTCTTGTCGATCTGCTCGAGATCGGCCAGCGGCACGGTGTTGCGGATGCCCGCGACGACGTCCTCGCCCTGCGCGTTCTGGAGGTAGTCGCCGTAGACGCCCTGGTGGCCGGAGGCGGGGTCGCGGGTGAAGGCGACGCCGGTGCCGGAGTCCGGGCCGAGGTTGCCGAAGACCATGGAGCAGACGTTGACGGCCGTGCCCAGGTCGTGCGGGATGCGCTCCTGGCGGCGGTAGAGCTTGGCCCGGTCGCCGTTCCAGGAGTCGAAGACGGCCTTGATGGCGAGGTCCATCTGCTCGCGCGGGTCCTGCGGGAAGTCGCGGCCGGCCTCGGTCTTGACGATCTTCTTGAACTTGGTGACGAGCTTCTTGAGGTCCGCTGCCTCCAGCTCGGTGTCGACCGAGACCTTCTTGGCGGTCTTGGCCGCCTCCAGCGCGTCCTCGAAGAGCTCGCCGTCGACGCCCAGGACGGTCTTGCCGAACATCTGGATGAGGCGGCGGTAGGAGTCCCACGCGAAGCGGTCGTCGCCGGCCTGCTTGGCCAGGCCCTGCACGGACTTGTCGGAGAGGCCGATGTTGAGGACGGTGTCCATCATGCCGGGCATGGAGAACTTGGCGCCCGAGCGGACCGACACCAGCAGCGGGTCGTCGGCCTGGCCGAGCTTCTTGCCCATGCGGGCCTCCAGCGCGTCGAGGTGCGCACTCACCTCGTCACGCAGTGCCGCCGGCTCCTCGCCGCTGTCGAGGTAGGTCTTGCAGGCCTCGGTGGTGATCGTGAAGCCGGGCGGGACCGGAAGGCCGAGGTTCGTCATCTCGGCGAGGTTGGCGCCCTTGCCACCGAGGAGGTCCTTGAGGTCCTTGTTGCCCTCGGTGAAGTCGTAGACGAACTTCACGCCCTCAACGCTCGCGGCCTGCTCGGCTACCGGGAGATCTTTGTTTTCCGACACGGGTCTCGACTCCTCGAGGACGCGGTGGCTGCCCTGACGGGCAGGAACATACCCAGATCAAAGGCGTCTGGGTACGTCCACTTGTGCGTCATGCGCCTGTAACCACTCGTCCGCCAGCGGATCGAAAGTCAAGGCTGGGCAAGCGATCGCAGCCGCGTGTTTTCACTTCTTGAACGCAAGAGCCTCCCTGAGACCTCTTGAACGCTCATGTGAGCGGAGTTTCCGCACATTTGATTTCGCTCGATGAACGATCAAAGGGTGGCACTCAGTGCCACCCTTTGGAGAAGTGCAGTCGCTCACGATCCGCTCATCTGAGCGCAGCCCTTATCAGGGGTGGCGAGAATCACGCTGCCACAGCCGCCCGGATTTCACCATGCGGACGCGTCACGGGACCGGAACGCGGCCGTCACACCCCGAGCGCGCGCAGCCGCTCCTCGACCCTCTCGGGCGCGTAGAGGTGCTCCACGACCATCGCACCCGCCCCGACCAGCGCGGCCCGCTCACCCAGCCGTGCGGTCACCACGTCCAGGCGGGCGGTGGAGCGGGGCAGCGCCCGCTGGTACAGCAGTTCACGCACGCCCGTCAGGAAGGGGGTTCCGGCCAGATCCCCGGCGATCATCAGGACCCCGGGGTTGAGCAGGGTCACGACGGTCGCGAGGACCTCACCCACCCGGCGTCCGGCCTCGCGGGCGAGTCCGACCGCCTCCGGGTGCCCGGCCGCCAGCAGGTCCCGCACGTCCGAGCCGGAGGCCGCCGGCAGCCCCGCCTCCGCCAGCCGCCGGGCCACCGCGCCACCGCTCGCGACGGCGGCCAGACAGCCGTACGAACCACAACGGCACAGCGCCCCGGCGCCCTCCGGCACCCGGATGTGCCCGATGTCGCCCGCGCCGCCGTCGACGCCGCGGAAGACCGAGCCGTCCACCACGACCCCGGCACCGATGCCGGTGGAGACCTTGACCAGCACGAAGGCGGAGCAGTCGGGGTGGCCGGCGCGCTGTTCGCCGTACGCCATGAGGTTGGCGTCGTTGTCCACCAGGACGGGCACTCCGGCGGCGCCTGCGTGCTCGGTGAGCGCCCGGGCCAGCCGGCCCCGTATGTCGTAGCCGTCCCAGCCGGGCATGATCGGCGGCTGGACGACGCGGCCGGTCTCGGAGTCGACCGGTCCGGGCACCGCCAGCCCGGCCCCGCAGACCGACTCGGCCCCGTGCCCGGACTTGACCAGCAACTCGGCGAACCAGCGCCCGAGTTCACCGAGCACGGCGTCCGGCCCGTCCTCGATGACGAGAATGCCGGAGTGCTCGGCGAGGATCTCGCCGCTCAGCGACAGCACCGCCGCCCGGGCGTGCCGGGTGTCGAGGTCGGCGGCCAGGACCACCGCGTGCTCGTCGTCGAACTCCAGGGTGATGGACGGCCGCCCGCCGAGCGGCGAGTCCACCGGCCCACCGGCGCCCTCGCGCAGCCAGCCCGCGCGGAAGAGCCGGTCCAGCCGCTGCCCGACGGTCGCCCGGGACAGGCCGGTCGCCTGTTGCAGCGCACCCCGGGTCACGGCGCGGCGGCTGCGCACCAGTTCGAGCAGATCGCCGGCACTCGCCTGAACACGTCCCGTCATGCGCACCCCCTTGTGTTTCCCAACCTTGCATTACATATTGGGTTTTGCATGTTAAATAGACGTAACCCTACGGTAGCCCCTGCCGATCCCGGTCAGGAGTACGTCTTTGGGAGAGTCCCGAGTGGATCGCATCGCCCAGCTCACCACGCGTCCCGCGGGGCGCGAGATCGCATACGATCCGGCCGTCGCCCCGCCTTCCCTACAGGTCAGAGCCGCACAGGTGCTGGAGGGCAACTGGACGGGCGCGTCCACCGTGCCCTCGCGCGGCCTGTATCCGCACCAGTGGTCGTGGGACTCGGCGTTCATCGCGATCGGCCTGCGGCACCTCTCGCCGTTACGCGCCCAGACGGAACTGGAGACGCTGCTGGCGGCCCAGTGGGCGGACGGGCGGATCCCGCACATCGTCTTCAACCCCTCCGTCCCCCTCGACGCGTACTTCCCGAGCCCCGACTTCTGGCGCTCGTCGACCGCCGGCCGCGCGGCGGGCGCCCCGGGCACCGTACAGACCTCCGGCATCGTGCAGCCACCGGTGCACGCGCTGGCCGCGTGGCTGGTGCACCTCGCCGACCCTGGCCTGTCCAGGGCGCGCGGCTTCCTCGCCCGGGCGTATCCCCGGCTGGCCGCCTGGCACGGTTACCTCCTGCACCGGCGCGACCTCGGCGGGGGCGGACTGGTGTCCGTGGTGCACCCCTGGGAACAGGGGATGGACAACAGCCCCTGCTGGGACCGCCCGTTGTCCCGGGTCACCCCGGCCCCGGCCCGCTCCTTCCGCCGCGCCGACCTCGACCACGGCGCCCCCGAGGACCGGCCGACGGATCTTGACTACGGGCGGTACGTGCGGCTGGCGGCCGACTACCGGGACCGCGGGTACACCGACGGTCCGGGCGACTTCGCCGTGGAGGACCCGGCGTTCAACGCGCTGCTCGTCGCCTCCGAGTACGCCCTGGCGCGCATCGCCCAGGAGTCGGGTGCGCGGGACCCGGCGCGGGAGGCCCGCGCGGAGCGCCTGACGGCGGCCCTGGTGGAGCGGCTGTGGGACCCGGCGGCGGAGATGTTCCTGTGCCGTGACGTGCGCGCCGGGGAGCTGATCCCCGAGCGTGGTGTCGCCGGGCTCGTCCCCCTGCTGCTGCCGGGCCTGCCGGGCGACCTCGCGGCCGCCCTGGTCCGCACGCTCTGCGGCCCGCACTTCGGCCTCGGCGGCACGACCCGCCTGGTCCCGAGCTACGACCTGCTCGGCGACGCCTTCGACCCGCACCGCTACTGGCGTGGCCCGGCCTGGTTCAACACCAACTGGCTGCTGGAGCGCGGGCTGCGGCTGCACGGCGAGCGCGGCCGGGCCGACGCCCTGCGCAAGGGCATGCTGCACACCGCCGGCGCCTCCGGCTTCGCGGAGTACGTCGACCCGTACACGGCACAGGCCTGCGGTGTCACCGGCTTCGGCTGGAGTGCCGCGCTCACGCTCGACCTGCTGCACGACCGGCCCGCACGGGGCAGGAACGGCCTCACGGCGATCATGGAAGGGGACCGGTGATGACGGACCGGCATCATCTGCTCGTGCACGGCCGGACGTTCGCCGCCGTCGGCGACCGCGGCGACATCAGCGGCTACCGGGGCGGCAGCGCCCCGGACGGCGTGTTCGTACGGGACGCCCGGCATCTGAGCCGGTGGCAGCTCACCGTCGACGGGGCGGTGCCCGACACGCTGACGCCGGTGGCCGACGGGGACACCGCGCGCTGTGTGCTCGTCCCCCGCGGCGGCCGCGACGAGCCGCCCGCCTGCACGCTCTTCCGTGAACAGGCCGTCGGCGACTCCTCGTTCGTGGAGTCGCTGCGCGTCACCAGCAACCGTCCGGTGCCCACGACGGTCCGCCTCGCCGTCACCGCCGACGCCGACTTCACCGACCAGTTCGAGCTGCGCTCCGACCACCGCACCTACACGAAGGCCGGTGCCGTCCGCTCCCGCCGCGTGCTCGGGCACGGGGTGGAGTTCGCCTACCGGCGCGGCGAATGGCATTCCGTGACGACCGTGACGGCCGACCCCCAGCCGGACGCCGTGGAGGAGACCGGCACCGGCGCCCGCCGCCTGGCCTGGACCCTGGAGCTCGAACCGCACGGCACCGCCGAGCTGACCCTGCGGGTCATGGCCCGCCCGCACGGCGACCGGCGCGCCCTGCGCGTGCCCCGCTCCCCCGCCGCCGTCCGGCAGCGACTGCGCGCCCGCGAGCGCGAGTTCACCCAGGGCGTGGACCTCCCCGCCGGCTGGCCCGAGCTGGCGGCCGCCTGCACCCGGGGTCTCGCCGACCTGGCCGCGCTCCAGGTGCCGGCGACCGGCCCGGACGGCGAGGAACTGCGCGTCCCGGCCGCCGGCGCCCCCTGGTTCCTGACGCTGCTGGGCCGGGACGCCCTGCTGACCTCGCTGTTCGCCCTGCCCTACCGGCCGGCACTGGCCGCCGCCACGCTGCCCGCGCTCGCCGCCACCCAGGCCACCGGGAGCAGCGCCGACGGCATCGCCCAGCCCGGCAAGATCGTGCACGAGGTGCGGCACGGCGAACTGGCCCACTTCGGTCAGGTCCCCTACGGCCGCTACTACGGCTCGGTCGACGCCACCCCGCTGTTCCTCGTGCTGCTCGGCGCGTACACCGAGCACACCGGCGACACCGGCCCGGCGCGCCGCCTCGAATCCCACGCCCGCGCCGCCGTCGGCTGGATGCTCGACCACGGCGGCCTGACCTCGCGCGGCTACCTCGTCTACCGCGCCGACCAGGGCGGCCTCGCCAACCAGAACTGGAAGGACTCCCCCGGCGCCATCTGCTCCGCCGAGGGCACCCGCCCCCACGGGCCGGTGACGGCGGCGGGCGCCCAGGGTTACGCCTACGACGCCCTGCGCCGCACGGCTGTCCTGGCCCGCACGGTGTGGCAGGACCCGACCTACGCGCATCTGCTGGAGCAGGCGGCCGGTGACCTGCGCGAGCGTTTCCGGCGCGACTTCTGGATGCCGGAGCACTCCTTCCCCGCCCTCGCGCTCGACGGCAGGGGCCGGCAGGTCGACGCGCTGGCCTCCGACGCCGGGCACCTGCTGTGGTCGGGGCTGCTGGACAAGGAGCACGGCGAACTGGTCGGACGGCGGCTGCTCGAACCGGACTTCTTCTCCGGCTGGGGCGTGCGCACCCTCGCGGCCGGGCAGCCGGCGTACCACCCGCTGTCCTACCACCGCGGCTCGGTCTGGCCGCACGACAACGCGCTGATCGCGCTGGGCCTGGCCCGCTACGGGCTGCACGACGAGGCCCGCACGATCGCGCACGGTCTGGTCGACGCGGCGAGCGCGACCGGCCACCGGCTCCCGGAGGTTCTCGCGGGCTACGGCCGGGACACCCACCCGGAGCCGGTGCCGTATCCGCACGCGTGTGTGCGGGAATCCCGTTCGGCGTCGGCCCCGTTGGCGCTGCTCACGGCGGTCGGCGTGGTCTGAGGCTCGTTGGTCCGCCGTTTGCCGGGTGTTTGCCGAGCCCTGGCCCGGCGTGCTGAACACACGTGAGGAGCGCCCCGTACGGAACGGTGGCGGACCCGCACCCCCACGCGGGTCCGCCACCTCACCGGGCTTTGAACGGGAAGGACCTCCGGGTGCCTGTCTTCACACGCTTCAGCGGGTCGTCACAGCCGGGTGACGGCGTGTCCGGGGCCGAGGAGGAACCGGCGGGTGGGGAGCGGGAGGAGGGCGAGAGAGAGGCAACGGCCGCGCGCGGTCCGGCCCCGGCCACCTCACGAACCCCCCTCGGGCACCGCCTCGACCGCCTGCGCACCTGGCGCGTCCGGCATCCCCGAACCGCCCGCGCGCTCCACCTGACCACCACGGCCCTCGCCGCCGCCTTGGTCCTCGGCGCGCTGCTGCTGCCCAACACCCTCCCCGCCCTGAAGGCCGTCAGCTTCGCGCGGATCCCGGCCGAGGCGGTCATCGGGGCCGTCGTCGTACTGGCGCTGCCACGCCGGCCCCGGCTGGTGGCGGCGGTGCTGTACGGGCTCGGTCTGACCGTCCTGACCACCGTGAACCTGCTCGACATGGGGTTCAACGAATACCTGGGCCGGGGCTTCAACGCCGCGCTCGACTGGGACCTGCTGCCCGACGCGCAGGCGTACGTCGCGGACACGCTGGGCGAGGGCGTCGCGACGGCCGCCTCCGTCGGCGCGGTCGTGCTCGTGCTGCTCGTGGCGGCCGTCATGGTCGCGGCGGCGGTCCGGCTCGCGACCGTCCTGGCCCGCCACCGGGTGCGGGCGACCCAGGGCGCCCTGATCGCCGGCACCGTCTGGGTCACCTGCTCCGCTCTGGGCCTGACGCTGTTCGGCGGGCCGGTCGCCTCCGAGCGCGGGGCCGGTGCCCTCCGGGTGCACGCGCAGCGGACGGTGGAGTCGCTGCGGGACGAGGCCGCATTCGTGAAGCAGTCGAAGGCGGACACCTTCGGCAACACCCCGCCCGGACAGCTGCTCCCCGACCTGCGCGGCAAGGACGTGATCTTCACGTTCATCGAGAGCTACGGCCGCAGCGCCGTCGAGGACCCGATCATGGCGCCGGGCGTCGGCCGGGCCCTCGACACGAGCACCGAGGCCCTTCAGAAGGCCGGCTTCGCCGCCCGCAGCGGCTGGCTGACCTCGGCGACGTACGGAGGCAGCAGCTGGCTCGGCCACTCCACGACCATGTCCGGCCTGTGGATCGACAACCAGCGCCGCTACCGCACGGTCAGCGCGGGCGACCACCTCACCCTCACCAAGGCCTTCCAGAAGACCGGCGCCTGGGACACCGTCGGCGTCATGCCGGGCGTCCAGAAGGGCTGGCCGGAGGAGAAGTGGTACGGCCTCGACAAGCTCTACGACTCCCGGGACCTGGGCTACCGGGGCCCGAAATTCAGCTGGTCGACCATGCCCGACCAGTACGCGCTGGAGGCGTTCCAGCGGCAGGTGCACGGGACGAAGCGCGACAAGCCGCTGATGTCGTTCGTCATCCTGACCTCCAGCCACCAGCCCTGGGCTCCCCTCCCGAAGATGGTCGGCTGGGACGAACTCGGCGACGGCTCGGTCTTCCACGCGATCCAGAAGGCCGGCAACAAGGCCTCGGACGTCCTGACCGACACCACCAGGTCCCGCGAGGAGTACGGCAGGTCCATCCAGTACTCGGTCACCAGCCTCACCCAGTGGCTGGAGCGCTACGGCACCGACGACACCGTCCTGGTCTTCCTCGGCGACCACCAGCCCATCGCCCGGGTCAGCGGGAACGGGGCCTCGCGGGACGTGCCGGTGTCGATCGTGGCGAAGGACCCGAAGGTCCTGGACAAGGTCGCCGGCTGGAACTGGACGGAGGGTCTCAAGCCCGGCCGGGACGCGCCCGTGTGGAGGATGGACTCCTTCCGCGACCGCTTCCTGAAGGCGTTCGGCTCCACACCGCACCCCTCCAAGGGCTGATCAGCCGCCGGAGGTGTCCAGCTCGGCGTCCTCGCCGACCCCGGCGCAGTCGTAGGGGTCCTTCAGCCAGCCGTCCGGCAGCACCACGCGGTTGTTGCCGGAGGTGCGGCCCCGGGGCCCGTCGGCGCCGGCCGGCCAGGGCTGGTCGAGGTCCAGCTCGTCCAGGCCGGAGCGCAGCTCCGCCAGGGACGAGGTGATCGCGAGGCGCTTACGCATCTCGGAGCCGACCGCGAAGCCCTTCAGGTACCAGGCGACGTGCTTGCGGAAGTCGATCACGCCCCGTGCCTCGTCGCCGATCCACTCGCCGAGCAGGGTGGCGTGCCGGACCATGACGTCGGCGACCTCGCGCAGGGCGGGGCGGGCGATGTCCTCGGTGCGGCCCTCGAAGGCGGCGACCAGGTCCGAGAACAGCCACGGCCGCCCGAGGCAGCCGCGGCCCACGACCACGCCGTCGCAGCCGGTCTCGCGCACCATCCGCAGAGCGTCCTCGGCCGACCAGATGTCGCCGTTGCCGAGCACCGGGATCTCCGGCACGTGCTCCTTCAGCCGGGCGATGGCCTCCCAGTCGGCGGTGCCGCCGTAGTGCTGGGCGGCGGTGCGGCCGTGCAGGGCGATGGCGGTGACGCCCTCCTCGACGGCGATCCGGCCGGCGTCGAGGAAGGTGATGTGGTCGTCGTCGATGCCCTTGCGCATCTTCATCGTCACGGGCAGATCGCCGGCGCCGCTGACGGCCTCGCGCAGGATGGCCCGCAGCAGGTTCCGCTTGTACGGCAGCGCGGAACCGCCGCCCTTGCGGGTCACCTTGGGCACCGGGCAGCCGAAGTTCAGGTCGATGTGGTCGGCGAGGTCCTCCTCCGCGATCATGCGGACGGCCTTGCCGACGGTCGCCGGGTCCACGCCGTAGAGCTGGATCGACCGGGGCCGCTCCGTCTCGTCGAAGTGGATGAGCTGCATGGTCTTCTCGTTGCGCTCGACCAGGGCCCTGGTGGTGATCATCTCGCTGACGAACAGGCCCTTGCCACCGCTGAACTCCCGGCACAGGGTGCGGAAGGGCGCGTTGGTGATCCCGGCCATGGGGGCCAGGACGACGGGCGGCTGGACGGTGTGCGGGCCGATCTCCAGGGGCGTGGACATGCCTCCATTGTGCCGTGCAATGAAACGGCAAAATTCATTAGTTAGCCACACTATTGAAATCGGCTACGATGGACCGCATGCCCGAGCTCAGTCACCGCCGCCGCATGCTGGTGCTCGCGATCTGCTGCATGAGCCTGCTGATCGTGAGCCTCGACAACACGGTCCTGAACGTGGCGCTGCCCTCCATGCAGCAGGACCTGCACGCGAGCACGTCCGGCCTGCAGTGGACGATCGACGCCTACACCCTCGTCCTGGCCTCGCTGCTGATGCTCGCCGGCTCCACGGCCGACCGGATCGGCCGCAAGCGGGTCTTCATGGCGGGCCTGGTCGTCTTCACCATCGGCTCGGTGCTGTGCTCCCTCGCGCCGAACCTGGAGGCGCTGGTCGCCTTCCGGATGGTCCAGGCGGTGGGCGGCTCGATGCTGAACCCGGTCGCCATGTCGATCATCACCAACACGTTCACCGACCCGCGCGAACGGGCCCGGGCGATCGGCGTCTGGGGCGCGGTCGTCGGCATTTCCATGGCCGCCGGCCCGCTGGTCGGGGGCCTGCTGGTCGACTCCGTAGGCTGGCGCTCGATCTTCTGGATCAACCTGCCGGTGGGACTGGCGGCCCTGCTGCTCACCCTGCGCTTCGTCCCCGAGTCCCGGGCTCCGCGCGCCCGCCGCCCCGACCCGGTCGGGCAGGTGCTGGTGATCGCGCTGTTCGGGTCCCTGACGTACGCGATCATCGAGGCGCCGAGCACTCCGCTGCGCTCCGTCGCGCCGCTGGCCGTCGTCGCCCTGGCCGCCCTGGCGGGACTGCTCCTCTACGAGCCGCGCCGCAAGGAACCGCTGATCGACCTGCGCTTCTTCCGCTCCGCGCCGTTCAGCGGGGCGACGGTCATCGCCGTCAGCGCGTTCGCCGCGCTCGGCGGCTTCCTGTTCCTGTCGACGCTGTACCTGCAGAACGTGCGGGGCCTGAGCGCCCTGGAAGCGGGTCTGTGGATGCTGCCCATGGCGGTCCCGACGTTCCTGTGCGCGCCGCTGTCGGGCCGCCTGGTGGGCACACTCGGTCCCCGCCTGCCCCTGCTGATCGCGGGCTTCGCGATGACGACGAGCGGGGTCCTGTTCGCCGCGTTCGAGGCGGAGACCTCTAACGTCACGCTCTTCGCCGGCTACGTCCTCTTCGGCATCGGCTTCGGGTTCGTCAACGCGCCCATCACCAACACGGCGGTGTCCGGCATGCCGCGCGCCCAGGCGGGCGTGGCCGCCGCGGTCGCCTCCACGAGCCGGCAGCTGGGCCAGACGCTGGGTGTCGCCGTGGTGGGCGCGGTGCTCGCCTCGGGCGTCGGCTCCTCCTCCTACCGCGAGGCGTTCGTGTCCGCGGCGCGGCCCGGCTGGTGGATCCTCGCGGCGTGCGGTTTCGCTGTGCTGGTGCTGGGGGCGGTGACGAGCGGCCGGTGGGCCCGGGACACCGCCGAGCGGACCGCGCAGCGGCTGGAGCCGGCGGAGGTACGCCAGACCGTCGGGACGAGCGGCTGAGTCCGGAACGGCTCGCGGGCCGCGAGGCGGGTGCCGGTCGGCGTCGGCGACTCGGATCCGCTCAGTCGAGACAGAACTCGTTGCCCTCGATGTCCTGCATCACGATGCACGACTCGTTGTACTCGTCGGCGAGCAGCACGCGCACGCGGGTGGCGCCGAGCGCGACCAGTCGCGCGCACTCGGCTTCGAGCGTGGCGAGGCGTTCCTCGCCCACGAGCCCGGTGCCGACCCGCACGTCGAGATGCACCCGGTTCTTGACGACCTTGCCTTCGGGAACGCGCTGGAAGTACAGC
Organism: Streptomyces sp. SID5643; assembly: GCF_009872555.1. Lineage (NCBI taxonomy): Bacteria > Bacillati > Actinomycetota > Actinomycetes > Kitasatosporales > Streptomycetaceae > Streptomyces > Streptomyces sp. SID5643. Next base: position 62,409 of record NZ_WWIC01000283.1, on the reverse strand, counting down.
CGCGGACCCACGCCCGAGGGGTCACCGCAGGCGAACCCCGCGCCCTGGCGCTCGGACGGCAGGGTGCGCTCGTAGTCACCCCACGTGGCGAACCCCTCCGGCGGGGGTGGTACGACGTACCCCAGAACCTCGCACCAGAAGCGGGCCACCCGCTCGGGCTCCGCGCAGTCGAACGTGACCTGGACCTGCCTGATCGTGGACATCGGCGCACCCTAGCAGGGCTCTGCCGCTCATCTCCCGGTATATACCGGCAGGTTGTCGTGCGGCCCCGCGCTCGTCGGCCCCGTCCGTGTCTGAGAACTCGTCCTCGGGGAAACCCCGTTGATGTTGGTCTTGCTGCACACTCCTTGCTGCGAGCAGACCGGAACGCCGGATTTCTCGACGCGGGAGGGCGCCATGACACAGATCGACACGAGCAAGGTCAGCCGCTGGGACCAGCACGGCCGGGAGCATGTGGTGCGCGTGCTCCGGACGGGCGTGCAGCGCACGATCAGATGCGACACCTGCGGCTGGCGCAGAAGCGCCCAGTTCCTGCCCTGGCTGAAGGCGGAGGAGCACCTGGCGGAGGCCCACCAGGCGACGGTGGACCCGACAGCGGCGTGAGCCGGCCCGGGCACCTCCCAGGGCCGGTCGCCGGCCTCTAGTAGAGGATCGAGGGCAGGTACGCGCCGTCGGGCCGGTTGTACAGGCCGATGGTCATCAGGCTCATCAGCTGCACGACCTTGAGGCCGTTGGACAGGCACCACCTGAGCAGCGCGCTGTCTTCCGTAGGGACGAGGATGCCCGGGCCGCCGAACTGCGGGGCCGCCGCGATCAGAGCCTGGAGGTCCGGGGTGGTCTCGCCCACGGCGTGCGCGAAGAAGGCCAGGTCGGTGGCGTATCCGGTGACGTGTCCCTCGCGTTCGACGACCCGGGCGGTGCCCTGTTTGAGCGCGTCGGCGACCTCCCCGCCGCGGTCGACGCCGTGGACCTGCCGGCACACGTCGTTGCAGGCGCCGAGGTCCGCGTCCGTGGCCTCCCGCACCGCGTACCCGGGCAGCGCGCGCCCGATCGGCGGCCCCTGCACACAGGCCACCGTCGCTCGGTGGGCGAACCCCAGGCTCATGTACAGCGAGAACGACCTGTTGTGGTAGCCGGTCTGCAACAGCCGGATGCCCGGCACCCCGCGCTCGGCGGCCCGCTCCATCACGTCCCGCATCAGACGGCGGCCCACTCCCGCGTTCTGCACGGTGGGGTCGACGGTGATGGGCCCGATCCCGGCGACGGCCGAGCGTTCGTCGAGGAAGTTGCTGCCGACGATCCGCCCGTCGAGCTCGGCGACGACACCGTAGATGCCCGGGTGCGTCAGGGCTCCCTCGATCAGCGCGACACCCACTTCGGGGCTGGGGAAGTCGGGCGGGAACGCATGCTCCTCGGCGATGCCGGCGAAGGCCTCGTAGCAGATCCTTCCGCACTCTGCGGCATCGGCCGCAGTGCCCGGACGCAGTGTGAGAGTCACGATCGCCATCCCTTCTCGCGTCCCCGCGCGGCGACCCACCCCTCGCTTCCATCCTGTGCCCGTCCCGGCCGGGATGCACCCGGTGCCGCCGGGGCCCTCTACTGTGTCCGCCGCAGTCCCTGCACCAGCAGGTCGACGACCGCCGCGAAGTCGGCCTCGGTGCCCGGCTCCTCCCACTCCTTCGCGTAACACGGGTCGTGGAAGCGGCCCGTGGCCTGGAAGACCGCCCTGGCCGATGCCTCCGCGTCGGTGGCGGCGAAGTCGCCGGTGTCGACCCCGGCCTGGATGATGCGGGTCAGCTGGGACTCCAGGTCGGTGATGTGCTCACCGACCGCCGTGCCGTTCTCGCCGGTGAGGACCGTGTATGTGGCGAACAGCTCCGGGTCCTCGCCCGCCTTGCGGCGCTTCGCGGCGAACAGTGCGGCGAGCCACTCTCGCAGCCGGGCCTCCGGGACGCGGTCCGCCTCGGCGATCCCGGACAGCTGTCCGGACGTGCGGTCCAGCCAGCGCTTGGTGACCGCCTCGCGCAGCGCCGCCTTCGTCCGGAAGTGGCGGTAGACACTGCCGTGGCTGACGCCGAGCGCCCGGGCGACGTCCACCACGGTGGCCTTGGCCGGTCCGTGGCGGCGCAGCACCTCCTCGGTGGCTTCAAGGATGCGCTCGGCGGTCAGGGTCTCACTGGTCGGGGCCATGCCCTGACCGTACCCAACGCCCGGTTCAGCTTTCGAGGTGCGCCATCTGGGCCGCCGGGTAGCGGTCGCCGGCGGCGGCACCGGCCGGTACGGCCTCCTCTATCGCGGCCAGGTCGGCCGGCTCCAGCGTCACGTCCAGCGCGCCCAGCGCCTCCGTGAGCCGGTCGCGCCTGCGGGCACCGACGAGGGGCACGATGTCCTCGCCGCGGGAGAGCACCCAGGCGATGGCGATCTGCGCGACGCTGACGCCCTTCTGTTCCGCGATCTTCCGCAGCGCCTCGACGAGGCCGAGGTTGTGCCGGAGGTTGTCGCCCTGGAAGCGCGGCGACATCGCACGGAAGTCGCCCGGGCCGAGCTGCCGGTCGGCGGTGAAGTGGCCGGAGATCAGGCCCCGGGAGAGCACGCCGTACGCCGTGATGCCGATGCCCAGCTCGCGGGTGGTGGGCAGGATCTCCTCCTCGATACCGCGGGAGATGAGGGAGTACTCGATCTGGAGGTCGGCGACGGGTGCCGTGGCCGCCGCCCGGCGGATGGTGTCGGCGCCGACCTCGCTGAGGCCGATGTGGCGTACGTACCCCTTCTCGACGAGCTCCGCTATCGCGCCGACCGTCTCCTCGATCGGCACGTCCGGGTCGAGGCGGGCGAGGCGGTAGACGTCGATGTGGTCGACGCCGAGCCGCTGGAGGGAGTACGCGGCGAAGCTCTTCACGGTGGCGGGCCGGCCGTCGTAGCCGAGCCAGCTGCCGTCGGGGCCGCGCAGGGCGCCGAACTTGACGCTGATCAGGGCCTGTTCACGCCGGGCCGCGGGGGCGGCGCGCAGGGCCTCACCGATCAGCATCTCGTTGTGGCCCATGGCGTAGAAGTCGCCGGTGTCGAGCAGGGTGACGCCCGCTTCGAGCGCCGCGTGGAGGGTCGCGATGGACTCGGCCCGGTCCGCCTCGCCGTACAGGGCGGACATGCCCATGCAGCCGAGACCGAGGGCGGAGACCTGGGGGCCGGTGGTTCCGAGGGGGCGGGTTCGCATCGTCATGCCCTCCACCATGCCATGACAGCTGACAGATTTCAATATCTGTCATTCGATACTTGTCAGCCCTTCCTCCGCGCCCTGGTGCCGCCCGCCGGCGCGGCTACCGCGCCGTGAACGCCAGCTTCGCCCCCAGCGCCACGAAGGACCCCGCGAAGCCCCGCCGCAGCCAGGCCGTCATCCGCGGCCGGCCCACGACGTGCCGGCGCACCGACGCGGCCAGCACCCCGTACGCGGCGAACACGAGGAAGGTCGCCAGCATGAAGACCCCGCCGAGCCCCGCCATCCGCAGCACGGCGTGCGGCTCCCCGGGGGCGACGAACTGCGGCAGGAACGCGAAGAAGAAGATCGTCAGCTTCGGGTTGAGGATGTTGATCAGCACCCCGCGCACGATGACCCGCCGGGCCGGCACGTCCGGGGCCGCCTCCCGCTCCTCCACCACGAGCGCCTCCTTGTCCCGCACCGTCGCCCACGCCATGTACAGCAGGTAGGCGACACCCGCGTACTTCAGCACCTGGAACGCGGTCGCGCTCGCGTGCAGCAGCGCGGCGACGCCGGTGACCGTGGCCAGCAGGTGCGGCACGATCCCGAGCGTGCAGCCGACGGCCGCGACCACGCCGGCGCGCCGCCCCCGGGAGAGCGCGGCGGCGAGGGTGTAGACGACGCCGGTGCCCGGCGTGGCGACGACGATCAGGGTGGTCAGCAGGAAGGCGATGGTCATGCCGTCACCCTGGCGCGATCCCCGCTCCGGGCAACAGGACCAATCGGCCTCGGCGCTACGGGACCAATCCCCGATCCCAGGGACCTCGGCGTCCCCACCGGTCGACACGTCTCACACCGGATCCGAGAATGGAAGTGCCGGTGAGCGGTCTCCCCGGCGGCGCCCGTCCACCGGTCGCGCGGAACTTCTGCGCCGCCCGAGGGAGCGCGCCATGACGATCCGTATCGCCACCTTCAACATGGAGAACCTCTTCCGCCGCCCCGCGGTCCTCGGCCTCCAGGACGTCGAGCGGCGTCGGCGGATCCTGGCCGACTTCGCCGAGTTGGTGTCCCTGCTCGACCTGGCGACCTATGAGCGGGCCGAGAAGCTCCGGATCGCCGAGCTCATCAAGAAGTACAGGGCCTATGCGACGGATCCCGTCGCCCCTCCGCCGATCTTCATCAACCAGACCCGCGGGGGAGCCAGTCTCTTCCAGACGTCCGGGCGGCCGGGGTCGGACGACTTCGAGGTGCGGATCCTCGCCAACGGCCGGAGAAACTGGTCCGGTTGGGCCGAACTCGTGCGGGAGCACCTCGACGGGGACGCCGTGCGGAACACCGGCAAGGTGGTCACCGAGGTCAACGCCGACGTCCTGCTCGCGGTCGAGGTCGAGGACCGCCTCACCCTGGACCGCTTCAACGAGCAGATTGTGGGCGGCCCGGCCGAAGGGAAGCCGTATCCCTACAACATGCTGATCGACGGCAACGACATCCGCGGCATCGACATCGGCATCCTGAGCCGCTTCCCGATCAGGTCCGTGCGGTCGCACATCTTCGACCCCGACCCGGACGGATCAAAGAATCCGCTGTTCAGCCGCGACTGCCCGGAGTTCGAGATCGAGATCAGAACCGCTCCCGGGGAGGAGTCCCTGTGGCTCCTGGGAAACCACCTCAAGAGCAAGTCCAACGACAACCCGCAACTGCGGGAGAACCAGGCCAAGCGGGTCGCGGAGATCTGCCGGGCCGCCCTCACACGCTCTTCGCGCGTGCTGGTCGCCGGAGACATGAACGATTCCCCCGGCAGCAAGCCGGTCAGCGCCCTGCTGGCCACCGGCCTGCAGGATGTGATGAGCCACCCGAGCTACAAAGGGCTGCCCGGCACGTTCGGGGAGTGCGACTCGCCACGGCAGAAGATCGACTATCTGCTGCTGTCCCCGTCGTTGTGGAGCCAGGTGCAGCATGTCGGCCTGGAGACCCGCGGAATCTTCGCCGAGGGCATCAAGTCCTTCAACAGCGTCACGTCAAGGACCACCGCAGCCTCCGACCATGCGGCCCTCTACGCCGACCTGGACCTGTAACGGGCCGGACCCCGCGCCCCGAAGGGGCAGCGGGGTCCGACAGGGGCGCGGGGCTGTACCGATATGCGGCTCCGCCGCGTGGGCGCGACGCGTCACGACGGATCCGCACCCGGCAGATCACACAAGCCGGGCAGACCCTGATCCGTCAATCAACTAGCAGCCGACGAGACGCGCCGCGAGGTACCCCTCGATCTGGTCCAGCGACACCCGCTCCTGCTTCATCGAGTCGCGCTCACGCACCGTCACCGCGTTGTCCTCGAGCGTGTCGAAGTCGACGGTCACGCAGAACGGCGTGCCGATCTCGTCCTGGCGGCGGTAGCGGCGGCCGATGGCGCCGGCGTCGTCGAACTCGATGTTCCAGTTCTGGCGGAGCGCCTGGGCGAGGCCCTTGGCCTTCGGGGACAGCTCCGGGTTGCGGGACAGCGGCAGGACCGCGACCTTCACCGGGGCGAGGCGCTGGTCGAGGCGCAGCACCGTGCGCTTCTCCATCTTGCCCTTGGCGTTGGGCGCCTCGTCCTCGACGTAGGCGTCCAGCAGGAACGCCAGCATCGCGCGGCCGACACCGGCCGCGGGCTCGATGACGTACGGCGTCCAGCGCTCGCCGGCTTCCTGGTCGAAGTAGGTGAGGTCCTGGCCGGAGGCCTTGGAGTGGGCGCCGAGGTCGTAGTCGGTGCGGTTGGCGACGCCTTCGAGCTCGCCCCACTCACTGCCGCCGAACTGGAAGCGGTACTCGATGTCGGCGGTGCGCTTGGAGTAGTGGGAGAGCTTCTCCTTCGGGTGCTCGTACCACCGCATGTTCTCCTCGCGCATGCCCAGGCCGGTGTACCAGTTCCAGCGCTGCTCCATCCAGTACTCCTGCCACTTCTCGTCCTCACCCGGCTTGACGAAGAACTCCATCTCCATCTGCTCGAACTCGCGGGTGCGGAAGATGAAGTTGCCGGGCGTGATCTCGTTGCGGAAGGACTTGCCCATCTGGGCGATGCCGAACGGCGGCTTGCGGCGCGAGGTGGTCTGCACCTGCGAGAAGTTGGTGAAGATGCCCTGCGCGGTCTCGGGACGCAGGTAGGCGACGGAGCCGGAGTCCTGCGTGGGGCCGAGGTGGGTGGACAGCAGGCCCGAGAACTGCTTGGGCTCGGTGAACTGGCCCTTGTTGCCGCAGTTGGGGCAGTTGACGTCGAGGAGGCCGTTCTCCGGGGCGCGGCCCTTCTTCTCCTCGTAGGCCTCCTCCAGGTGGTCCGCGCGGAACCGCTTGTGGCAGGAGGTGCACTCGGTCAGCGGGTCCGTGAAGGTGGCGACGTGACCGGACGCGACCCAGACCTCGGGGGCCAGGATCACGGAGGAGTCGATGCCCACGACGTCCTCGCGCGACGTCACCATGTAGCGCCACCACTGGCGCTTGAGGTTCTCCTTGAGCTCGACACCCAGGGGGCCGTAGTCCCAAGCGGCGCGCTGACCGCCGTAGATCTCACTACAGGGGAATACGAAGCCACGGCGCTTGCTCAGGCTGACGATGGTGTCGATCTTGTCGGCGGCCACGGTGCTCTCTTCATTACGACGACGAATACTGATGGGGGCGGCGCGGAAGCGCCTCGACGAGGGGTGGTGGTCGGGAGACGGGCGGGCGCAGCGAGTTGCTTCCAGCGAATGCTTCAGGTTACCGGCGGGGGCGCCCCCTCAATCAAATCGCTCCCCCTTCGGCAGCCGCCGACCCCCTCCGGATCCCGCCGCGCGGACCGTTTATTGACAACGGTTTCCATATTTGCTGAAAATGAGTGTCATGAACGTACGACGACGCCTCATACCCGCCGCCCTGGCCTCCGCTCTCGGCCTCGGCGCCCTGACCGCCTGCTCCAGCGACAGCGCGGCCTCGGGCAACACGGACAAGTTCGACGTCGTCGCGTCGTTCTACCCGATGGCGTTCCTCGCCGAGCAGATCGGCGGCGACCACGCGAACGTCACCAGCCTGACCGAGCCCGGCCAGGAGCCGCACGACCTGGAGATCAGCACCAAGCAGCGCGCGCAGCTGGAGGAGGCCGACGCGGCGCTCTTCCTCAAGGGCCTCCAGCCCGCCGTCGACGAGGCCGTCGGCCAGACGGGTATCAAGACAAAGATCGACGCGGCCACGCTGACCCACCTGGAGGACCACGGCACCGGCGGCCACGCCCACGAGGGTGAGGAGGGCCACGCCGAGGAGGAAGGCCACGCCGAGGAGGAGGAGCACGCCCGCGACCCGCACGTCTGGCTCGACCCGGTGAAGTACGCCGAGATCGCGCAGGGCGTCGGCAAGGCCTTCGAGAAGGCCGACCCCGACCACGCGGCCGACTACAAGAAGAACACCGAGGCCCTGGTCAAGAAGCTGAACGGGCTGAACGGCGACTTCGAGAACGGCCTGAAGAACACCAAGACCAAGGTCTTCTTCACCAACCACGCCGCCTTCGGCTACCTCGCCGAGCGCTACGGCCTCACCCAGGAGGCCATCTCCGGCATCGACCCCGAGAGCGAGCCCAGCGGCGCCCGCGTCCGGGAACTCCAGCAGGAGGCCAAGGCCGACGGCGTGACGACCGTCTTCTACGAGACACTGGTCTCCGACAAGACCGCGAAGACCCTCGCCCGCGACGCGAACCTGAAGACGGACGTCCTCGATCCCCTGGAGGGCATCACGGACAAGTCCCGCGGCGACGACTACTTCCAGGTCATGGAATCCAACCTCAAGGCCCTCCAGTCGGCCCTGGGAGCCAAGTGATCGACCCATCGGAGGACGGCATGACCGAGCCCGTCGTATCCCTGCGCGGGGTCCGCGCGGACCTCGGCTCGCGCCCCGTGCTGCGCGGCATCGACCTCACCGTGGGCCGCGGCGAGGTCGTCGCCCTGCTCGGCGCGAACGGCTCGGGCAAGTCGACGGCCGTGCGCAGCATCATCGGCCAGGTGCAGACCGGCGCCGGCGAGATCCGGCTGTTCGGCACGGACCGCAGGCGGTTCCGCGACTGGCACCGCGTGGGCTACGTCCCGCAGCGCACGACGGCCGCGGGCGGCGTGCCCGCCACGGTGACCGAGGTGGTCTCCTCCGGCCGCCTGTCCCGGGCCCGCTTCGGCGTCCTGCGCAAGGCCGACCACGCGGCCGTACGGCGTGCCCTGGACCTCGTGGGCATGGCCGACCGGGCCAAGGACTCGGTCGACGCCCTCTCCGGCGGCCAGCACCAGCGCGTCCTCATCGCCCGCGCGCTCGCCTCCGAACCCGAGCTGCTGATCATGGACGAGCCGATGGCCGGCGTCGACCTGGCCAGCCAGGAGGTCCTCGCGGACACCCTGCGGGAGCAGGTCGGCCAGGGCACGACCGTGCTGCTCGTCCTGCACGAACTGGGCCCCCTCGAGCCCCTCATCGACCGGGCGGTCGTCCTGCGCGACGGCTGCGTCGTCCACGACGGACCGCCCCCGAAGGCCGTCGGACAGCACGCCCTGCCCGGCCACGACCACGTACACCCGCACGCGCCGGCGGGCGCCGAACCGATCCGCACGGGACTGCTGAGCTGATGGACTTCCTCGACTACGCCTTCATGCAGCGGGCCCTGCTCGCCGCCGTCCTGGTCGGCATCACCGCCCCCGCGGTGGGGATCTACCTGGTCCAGCGCCGCCAGGCCCTGATGGGCGACGGCATCGGCCATGTGGCGATGACCGGTGTCGGTCTCGGCTTCCTGCTGACCTGGTCCCCGGTGTGGACGGCGGCCCTCGTATCGATCCTCGGCGCGGTCCTCATGGAGCTGATCCGCTGGTACGGCAGGACCCGCGGCGACATCGCCCTCGCGATGCTCTTCTACGGCGGCATGGCCGGCGGTGTGATGTTCATCAACCTCGCGCCCACCGGCTCCAACGCCAATCTGACGTCGTACCTGTTCGGCTCGCTGTCGACGGTGTCCGAGTCGGACGTCACCGCGATCTGCGTGCTGGCCGCCTTCGTCGTGCTGGTCACCCTCGGTCTGCGCCGGCAGCTGTTCGCGGTCAGCCAGGACGAGGAGTTCGCCCGGGTGACGGGCCTGCCGGTGCGCATGCTGAACCTGCTGACGGCGGTCACCGCGGCCGTCACGGTGACGGTGGCGATGCGCGTGGTCGGGCTGCTGCTGGTCAGCGCGCTGATGGTGGTGCCCGTAGCGGCCGCCCAGCAGATCGGCCGGAGCTTCGCCGCGACGTTCGCCGTCGCCGTGGCCATCGGGGTGGCCGTGACGATCGGCGGCACGGTCACCTCCTATTACCAGGACGTGCCGCCCGGCGCGACGATCGTGCTGCTGACCATCGGCGCGTTCATCGTGCTGACGGCGCTCGCCGCCCCGCTGGCCCGCCGCCGCGCCCGCGCCGCTGCGGGCGGGGACACGACGGGCGACCCCGCCGAGTGCGCGATTCCGGGCAGCCGGGCGGCGACCGACGAGGTCGGCGTCTGACCGCCCCCGCCACGGGCTGGCACAATGGCCCGGGCAAGGCAGACGTGAGGAGGCAACGGTGACGACCGCTGGACCGTCCGTTAAGGGCCGCGCCACCAAGCAGCGGGCCGCTGTGTCGGCGGCCCTGCAGGAGGTCGACGAGTTCCGCAGCGCGCAGGAACTGCACGACATGCTCAAGCACAAGGGCGACTCGGTCGGGCTCACCACGGTCTACCGCACCCTTCAGTCCCTCGCCGACGCCGGTGAGGTCGACGTCCTGCGCACGGCCGACGGTGAGTCGGTGTACCGGCGTTGTTCCACCGACGACCATCACCACCACCTCGTGTGCCGGAGCTGCGGCAAGGCCGTCGAGGTGGAGGGGCCGGCCGTGGAGAAGTGGGCGGATTCCATCGCCGCGGAGCACGGGTATGTGAACGTGGCTCACACAGTGGAGATTTTCGGGACGTGCGCGGATTGTGCGGGGGCCTCCGGCGGTTGATCGCCGTGGGGCTTGAGTCCGGTCGCCGACTGCGGGAGCACCGTGGCTTGTCGCGCAGTTGCCCGCGCCCCTTGGGGCACGTTCCCGTCAGCTCGGTCTCGGGCAGAGGGCACCAAGCACCGGGTGGCGAGTGTGCGGCGAGGTGATGGCCGCCGTCGCGGCCCGGCTGCCACCTGAGGGGTGCCGGGCCGCCGCGCGCTACGGCTGCTCGCCCTCCATGGCCAGCAGCTCCTCGTTCGGGACGGCACCGCCGAAGCGCCGGTCCCGGGAGGCGAACTCCAGGCAGGCCCGCCACAGGTCGCGCCGGTCGAAGTCGGGCCACAGCACGTCCTGGAAGACCATCTCGGCGTAGGCGCTCTGCCAGATCAGGTAGTTGGAGGTGCGCTGCTCACCGCTGGGCCGCAGGAACAGGTCCACATCCGGCATGTCCGGGTAGTACAGGTACTTCGCGAAGGTCTTCTCGGTGACCTTGGACGGGTCGAGCCTGCCGCTCTTCACGTCCTCCGCCATGGCCTGGGCGGCGTCGGCGATCTCGGCCCGGCCCCCGTAGTTCATGCAGAAGTACAAGGTCAGCCGGTCGTTGCCCTTGGTCTGCTCCTGGGCGACCTGGAGCTCCTTGGCCACCGAGCGCCACAGCTTGGGCATCCGGCCCACCCAGCGCACCCGGATGCCCAGCTCGTCGAGCTGGTCACGGGTCTTGCGGATGAAGTCCCGGTTGAAGTTCATCAGGAAGCGCACCTCGTCGGGCGAGCGCTTCCAGTTCTCGGTGGAGAAGGCGTACAGGGAGATGGCGCCCACGCCCATCTCGATGCCCCCCTGGAGCACGTCCAGCACGCGCTCGGCGCCGACCTTGTGCCCTTCGGTGCGCGGCAGGCCCCGGTCCTTGGCCCAGCGACCGTTGCCGTCCATGACGATCGCCACATGCTGCGGTACGAACTCCCCGGGGATCTTCGGGGGCCGCGCGCCGGACGGGTGCGGCTCCGGCGTCCTGTACTCCCGGCGCTGACGCCCCAGGATCCCGCGTACGGCCATGTGTCTCTCGTCTCCTCGTGCTCGCTTGCTCTGTTTTCCGCTGCTCGCGATGTCTCGCTGCTCGCGTCCTGCGCTGCTCGCGCTACTTCTCGACGTAGCGCAGGGAGCGCAGACCGCGCTCCATGTGCCAGTGCAGATACGCGGACACCAGCCCGCTGCCCTCGCGGACGTAGCGCGCCTCGCACGCGTCCGCGGTCTCCCAGTCTCCCGTAAGCAGGGCGCCGAGGAGTTCCAGGGCCTGGGGCGAGGGTACGACGCTGCCGGGCACCCGGCAGTCCACGCAGACGGAACCGCCCGACGCGACGGAGAAGAACCGGTTGGGCCCGGGCATCCCGCACTTCGCGCAGTCGGTGAAGCTCGGGGCGTACCCGTTGACGGCGAGGGAGCGGAGCAGGAACGCGTCGAGCACGAGGTGCGGCGCGTGCTCCCCCCGGGCGAGGGTCCGCAGGCCTCCGACCAGCAGCAGGTACTGCTGCACGGCCGGCTCTCCCTCATGGTCGGTGAACCGCTCGGCGGTCTCCAGCATGACGGTGCCGGCCGTGTACCGGGCGTAGTCGCTGACGATCCCGCCGCCGTACGGCGCGATGGTCTCGCTCTGGGTGCACAGCGGCAGTCCGCGCCCGACGAGCTCGCTCCCCTTGGCGAAGAACTGCACGTCGACGTGGGAGAACGGCTCCAGGCGCGCACCGAACTTCGACTTCGTCCGGCGCACGCCACGGGCCACCGCGCGCACCCGTCCGTGACCGCGCGTGAGCAGCGTGATGATCCGGTCCGCCTCACCCAGCTTCTGGGTGCGCAGCACGATGCCGTCGTCGCGGAACAGACTCATGGAGCCATTCTGGCAGGGTCGTCACGTCAAGGGACCTCGCCCCTGCTGCGGGCATTGGCGTACGCGGTCGCCGCGCGCAGCCGCTCGGCCGGGGTGGCGTGCCGGACGGCTCCGGGGTCGGCGTCCCATTCCCTGCCGCCCCCGTACGGCCGCAACTGCACGTAGGGCCCCTCATGCCCCATCACGATGCCGATGCGGCCGCTGCGGGTGTCCACGACGTACGCGCCGACAGGAGGCTTCATCGCGGCACCGCCGCGAGCCGCCGGACGGTATCCGATGCACATCGGCCCCCTTCGATGAGCGGGCAGGGCGCTTCCCTCACAAAACTCACCGGGTCAAGTCCCGGTGAGGGCAGGATAATTCCGGCCTTGACGAGTTCTGCCCGCAATTCTTTCACCGCGTCCTCCGCTTCTTCGGCGCAGAGCGCCGAGTGTCGTGCCTCCACCGTGCTCCCCCTCCTTTCGCGATTTCACTCTTCGCATCTCCCTGGTCACGCTCCGCGTCTACACTCAGGAAGGGTCTGTGCCGTACAACTGCGGCGCGACACAAAGGGGTTCGGTACGGGACGCTGCAATAAGCCCTACGAGAAACGCTTTTCGGAAGCCGACGCCCACGAGCGGCATGCTGCGGTCCGTTGAGACAATCCAGCGGTGCGAACACCACGGGCACATCCACAGCCGGAATGGGTCATGCGCCCCGCGCGGCCGGCGGATGTCGAGGCGATAGCGGAACTGCGGGCCGTGGTGATGCGTCCGGACCTGGAGCGGTTGGGCCGTTACGACGAGCACCGGGTCCGGCAGCGGCTGCGGGACGGCTTCTGCGCACAGCACACGGCGGTCATCACGACCGCCGGCGATGTCGCCGGCAGCATCGCACTGCGCCCGTCCGAAACCGGCCACTGGCTGGAGCACTTCTACCTCGTCCCGGCACTCCAGGGCCGGGGCCTGGGCTCGGCGGTCCTGGAAACCGTTCTGAGCAGGGCGGACACCTCCGGCCACCTCGTCCGCCTGAACGTCCTCCGGGGCAGCCCGGCCCGCCGCCTCTACGAACGGCACGGTTTCACGGTGGAGAGGCAGGACGCGATCGACGTCTTCATGCTGCGGCGGCCGGGCGCCGGCCCCAGAACCTCGGTCATCCGCGCCACCCTGGGGTAATCCCCCCTGGAACACCGGGAGTCACCCGGATGTGGCCGTCCGTCGAAGTCCGCCAGGCTGCTCGGCATGAAGCAGATCACGAAACATCTGGCGCTGGTCGCCGTCGCCGGCGCGATGCTCGGGTTCGCCGGTCCCGGCGGGGCGTCCGAGCCCACATCCGCTCCCCTCGACTGGACCCGGTGCACCGGCCCCGGCCTCGACCCCAGACAGCAGTGCGCCACGCTCGGCGTCCCGATGGACTACTCCGACCCCGACAGCCCGGAGATCCGGATCGCCGTCAGCCGGATCCCCAGTGAGAAACCGTCCGCGCGGCGGGGCGCGCTGTTACTCATCCCGGGCGGACCCGGCGGGGACAGTCTCGGTGATCCCTCCGGCAAGGGGCAGAAGCTGCCGCAGAAGGTGCGGGACGCCTACGATCTCGTGGGGTTCGCGCCGCGCGGGATGGCGCCCTCCACCTCCGTCGACTGCAAGGCCGACCCCGCCGACATCAGCATGACGAAGCGTGTGCCCTGGCCGGCCCCGGACGGTTCCCTCGACGGGAACATGGCCGCCGCCCGGCGTACCGCCGAGGCCTGTGTCCGCAACGGCGGTGAGCTGATCCGGCACATCAGCACCGCCAACGAGGCCCGCGACCTGGACCGCCTGCGGGCCGCCCTCGGCGAGAAGAAGATCTCCGCCTGGGGTGTGTCGTACGGCACCTACGTCGGTGCCGTCTACGGCCAGTTGTTCCCGCACCGCACCGACCGCATCGTGCTGGACAGCAACAACGACCCCGACCACACCCGGGTGACCCGCAACTGGCTCGCCGCCTTCGAGACCGGTGTCGAGGACAACTTCCCCGAGTTCGCCAGGTGGGCGTCCGAGCCCGGCAATCCGCACCGGGTCGCCCGTACGCCCGCCGAGGTCCGCTCCGGCTTCCTGCGGCTCGCCGCCCGGCTGGACCGCGCCCCCCTCCCCTGGCCCGGCGCCAACCCCCCGCTGCTGGACGGCAACGCGCTCCGCCAGACCATGCTGTCCAGCCTCTACGACCCCGACGACTACCCGATCCTGGCCGAGGCCATCCGCGCAGCCCGCAAGGGCACCGTGCCGCCCGCGCCCGAGGCCCCGCCGGAGCCGGTCCTGCAGAACCTCGCCGCGGTCGGGGCCGGCACCATCTGCAACGACGTCGAGTGGCCCGGCTCGGCCGCCGCGTACCAGAAGGACGTCGACGAGAGCCGGGCCGCGTACCCGCTGACCGCGGGCATGCCGCGCGGGCCGATGGTGTGTGCCGCGTGGCCGTACGAGCCGAAGGAGCCGGCCGTGCGGATCACCGACCGCGGCCCCTCCAACGTCCTGCTCGTGCAGAACGAGCGGGACGTCGCCACCCCCCTGGCGGGAGCCCGGAAGCTGCGGCAGGCCCTCGGCGACCGGGCGGTGATGGTCACCGTGAACTCCACCGGCCACGACGCCTATCTGGCCAACGGCAACGCCTGCGGTGACGCCACGGTCTCCCGCTTCCTGGCGACGGGCGAACGCCCCCGCCGGGACCTGTACTGCGACTAGGGCATCTCAGCGCCCGGCGAGGGGGGCCGGGGCCTCCTGGACCGTCCAGCCGTTGCCGTCGGGGTCCTGGAAGAAGAGGAAGGAGTTCCAGTCGTCCTCGCCCCGGCCCTCCGCCCAGCCGGACGCGCCCACGTGCAGGACCGGGGTCACCTCGACCCCGCGTCCCACCAGCTCCGCCCTGGCCGCCTCGATGTCCGTCACACAGAGCTGGAGGCCCCGCAGCGAACCGGGGGCCATCCGCGGCTGCGCGGGCGGCTCGGGCATCCCCGACTCCAGCACGATCGAGCAGCGCGACCCGGGCGGGGTCAGCTGGACGAAGCGGCCGACGCCCTCGAAGAACGCGGCGTCGATCTCGGCGCGGAATCCGCACCGGTCCTGGTAGAAGGCCTTGGCCCGGTCCAGGTCGGAGACCGGCACGACGAGCACTTCGAGGGTCCAGTCCATACGCACACCTCCCCGGCCATGGTCCCCCCGCCGCACGGACCGCGCGCGTCAGCCGGGCCGGCCGTACCGGCGGGCCACCGCGCGGAAGGCCTCTTTCGGCTCCCAGTGCCAGTCGGAGGCCGGGTCGTCCGGGCGGTCCTTGATCACCTTGGTGAGGGCGTACGACGCCATGTCGAGGTCGAGGCGGGGGGTGTCCGGGCGGTGCGGGGCGTCCGCGCTGACGAACTCGAAGGCCATCGCCGCGTACAGGCCCATCGACGCGAAGACGTCCAGCAGCCCGCCCACGTAGTCGGCCTGGACGCGCTCGCTGCGGACCGGGTTCCCCTTGATCTCCGGCGGCTCCTTGTCGTGGTCGACGATGTCCCAGCCCATGCCGCCGGTCGCGGGCGCACCGGCGTACGCGCACGTGCCGAACTCGGTGATGGCGAGCGGCTTGCCCCACCGCAGGTACTGCTTCAGCTCCCTGACGTGGCCGGACGGCTCCTCGAAGTGCGCGTAGTAGTCGATGCCGACGATGTCGAAGAGGCTCCAGTCGGGGTCGTCGATGCTCTGGGCGGCGGCGTAGCCGAGGTTGCCCTTGAAGACGGAGCGGCCGGTCTTCGCGGCCTTCGCCGTGAACGCGGCGAGCCGGCGCAGCGTCCGCGGCCAGTCGACCGTGCCGTTCTGGAGGTGCCTGATCCGGTCCAGGACCGTCTCCCCCGGCAGGATGCCGGGGACGAACAGCCAGAACTCGCAGCCGACACTGAAGTCGACGCTCGCGCCCTGCCGGCGCAGCCGCTCCGCGAACCGCCCGGTCTCGGCGAGGTGCTCCAGGATGTCGCGCTGCGGGGCGTCCCCGAGGGTCGGTTGCAGCCACACGTGCAGTCCGCGCTCGGCGGCCTCGGCCGCGGTGCTGGTGAGGCGTTCGACGCCGTCGCCCGTGACGTCGACGGTGTCGGCGTGCAGGTCGTCCCGGATGGCCCGGATGTCGTGGCGCATCCGCCGGGCGCTCCACGCGGTGCCCGGTGTCTCCCCCGCCCCGACCGTGTAGACGACGCCCCGCCGGCGCAGTCCCCGGCCGTGCCGGGCTTCCGTGGCCCGGGCCCGCCCCGCCGGCCCCACCGCCCCGGCGACCCCCAGCGCCGCCGCTCCGGCCAGGAACTGCGTCCGGCTGATCCCCTTCGCCTGCCTGATCCCCTTGGTCTCTTCCATGCCGCCCACTGTGCCGAGCGGGCGCCGGGGCCGGCTGTCGTCCGACGGTCTACGGCAGCGCGACCAAGGTATGGGGTGCCGCGCCGAAGGAGACGCCCATCGGGCTCAGCGCTCGCCGAATCCCCGTACGTACCGCCGCTGCCAGGGCGTCTCCACGGCGTGCCGGTCGTAGTGCCGGCGGACGTATGCCACCGCTTCCTCCCCCGGCACCCCGTCCAGCACCGCCAGGCAGGCCAGGGCCGTGCCCGTGCGGCCACGCCCGCCGCCGCAGGCGATCTCCACCCGCTCCCCGGCGGCCCGCTCCCACACGCCGGCCAGCACCGCGCGGGCGGCCGCCCGGTCCGCGGGGAGGCGGAAATCGGGCCAGCGGATCCAGGCGGACTCCCAGGGGACCTCCGGCGGCCGCCGGCCGAGCAGGTAGACGCCGTAGGAGGGCAGGGGCGCGTCGGGGTGCAGAGGATGCCGCAGGCCCCGGCCCCGGACCAGCCGACCCGAGGGCAGTCGCAGGACACCGGCGTCACTCTCGCTCCACAGCTCGCTCACGCCCTCATCATGCTCCGCGTGCGCCCTCCCCGGGGCGGACTTGCCCTGACAGGTGGTCAACTCACCTCAGAGGCGGTGCCACTGGGGCGGCCTCCGGTGGATGCGCCATTCGTGTGCGATCCCTTGACCACCCCCACGGCCCCTCCTATGGTCGCGCTGACCGCAGGACGTAGGACGTCGTATCTCCCCTGCCAGTCCCCGCCAGTCCCTGCCACCGGATCTCGCTGGAGGACCCGTGCGCCACGTGACCCCCGACGTGCCGGCGCCGCACCGCCGGTCGTTCCTGAAGTACACCGGCGCCCTGGGCGCGGCCGCCGCCGTCTCCGCGTCGCTGTCGGCCTGTTCGTCCGGTCCGGAGTCCACCAACGACACCGGCACCGGCGGTGGCCGGGACCGCACCCTCACCGCCGTGATCGGCTACGGCAACGACGGCAGCTGGGACCCCACCCAGACGGCGTCCGCGTTCTGCATGGCCGCCAACCACCACATCTACGAGGGGCTGCTGGACACGGACCCGATCTCCCGTGAGCCGTACGCGGCGCTGGCGACCGAGGTGCCGGGGAATCCGGACGGCACCTCCTGGAGGTTCACCCTGCGGGCGGGCGCGACGTTCCACGACGGGAAGCCCGTCACCGCCGACGACGTGGTCTTCGTCTTCGAGCGGATCCTCGACCCGGACACCCAGACCCTCGCCAAGGGCTTCTTCGCGAGCTGGCTGAAGGAGGTCCGCAAGATCGACGCGCGCAGCGTCGAGCTGGTGCTGAAATTCCCCTTCCCGGACGGTCTTTCACGGCTGACGCTCGCCAAGATCATGCCGAAGCACGTGTTCTCCCGGCCGGGGGGCTGGGAGGAGGCGATCAAGGGCAAGGCGATCGGCTCGGGGCCGTACCGGCAGACCGCGCACCACCCGAAGTCGAACACGACCTTCGAGGCGTTCGGCGGCTACAACGGCCCCCGCAGGCCCGCCTTCCGGAGGATGAACTGGCTGACGATCGTGGACGCGGCCCCCCGCGTCGCGAAGATCTCGGGGTCGAGCGCGGGCGCGCAGATCGCCGACAACATCCCGTACGCCAACATCGGGCAGCTGGAGAGCGGCGGTATGACGGTCGCGGGCGGGGCCGGGATGAACAACCTGTTCCTGATGTTCAACACCAGGCACAAGCCGTTCGACGACGTGCGGGTGCGCCAGGCCCTGCACTACGCCATCGACACCGAGAAGATGGTCGAGGTCGCCCTCAAGGGCCACGGCAAGCCCGCCACCTCCTTCCTCGACGAGGCCAACCCGTCCTACCGCAGGGCCAGGACGGTCTACGACCACGACCCCGGCAAGGCGAAGGCGCTGCTGAAGGCGGCCGGGGTCAAGGGGCTGAGCATCGAGATCCTGGCCGTGAACGTCAGCTGGATCGTCGACTGCCTGCCGACGGTCAAGGCGTCCTGGGACGCGATCGGGGTGAGGACGACCCTGTCCCCGCAGGAGACCACCGCCGTCTTCACCAAGATGGACCAGAAGCAGGACTACCAGGTCGTGGCCGCCGCCTCGAACCCCAACCAGTTCGGCATCGACGCCGACCTGATCATGCACTACAACTACGGGCCCGGGAACCTGTGGATGCAGTACACCCGCTGGGCCTCCGACCCCGTCGCCAGGCAGCTCTTCAAGGACATGGAGCGCGCCACCCGGGAGCCCGACCCGGCGAGGAAGAAGACGATGGTCCAGGACTACATCGACGTCGTCGCCGAACAGGCCGTGCTCTACCCGGTCGTCCACAACGAGCTCATGACCGCCTGGGACCCCGCGCGGCTCAGCGGCATACGGGCCCAGCCGTACCCGGGCATCAACCTGCTCCAGGCCAAGTGGGCCTGAGCGGATGACGGCCGTCCTGCGGATCCTGCTCCGCCGTGTCGCCCTGCTCGTGCCGCTGATGCTCGGCATCGTGCTGTTCGTGTTCATGGTGATGCGGTTCTCGGACGTCGACCCGGCGTCCGCGTTCTTCCAGGGCGCCAACCCCACCCCGCAGCAGCTGCACGACTTCCGCGAGGAACACGGCCTGCTGGACCCGCTGCCGGTGCGCTACGCGGACTTCGTCGCCGACCTGCTCCACGGCGACCTGGGCACCAGCGCGCTGACCCGGGCGCCGGTGATCGACCAGGTCACCACCGCGCTGCCGCTCACCCTCCAACTCACCTTTCTGGGGCTGGGCATCGCCGTCGTGCTGTCCCTCGTGGGCGGGGTGACCGCGGCGATCCACCGGGACCGGCTGCCCGACCAGATCATCCGGGTCGTGTCCCTGACCGGTGTCGCCGCGCCCGGCTTCTGGCTGGCGCTGCTGATGATCCAGTACCTGGCGGTCGACCTGGGCTGGTTCCCGACCGGCGGCTACATCAACCCGGCGGACTCCTTCACGGGCTGGCTGAAGACCATGACCCTTCCCGCCTTCGCGCTGTCGCTGCCGGTGGCGGCGCAGCTGACCCGGATCGTGCGGACGGCCGTGGTGGAGGAGCTGGACAAGGACTATGTGCGGACGGCGATCGGGAACGGCCTGCCGCCGCGGGTGGTCGTGGGCCGCAACGTGCTGCGCAACGCACTCATCAACCCGCTCACCGTGCTCGGCCTGCGCGTGGGCTATCTGCTGGGCGGCGCGGTCGTCATCGAGACGATCTTCTCGCTGCCCGGCATGGGCAAGCTGATGATCGACGCCGTGAAGAACGGCGACCCGGCCGTCGTCCAGGGCGTCGTGCTGACGACGGCGGCCGGGTTCGTCGTCGTGAACCTCGTCATCGACGTCCTGTACCTGCTGGTCAACCCGCGACTGAGGGACGCAACCCCATGATGACCCGCACCCGTCTCACCGCGGCGCTGTCCCGGCCCGGCGTCCGGCTGCGCGGCCTGCGCAGGCTGCCGCTGCTGTCGAAGATCGCCCTCTGCTTCCTGGCGGTCGTCGTGCTGACGGCGCTGCTCGCCCCGCTGCTCGCCCCGCACGACCCGCTCGACCAGCAGCCGCCGGCCGACGGCACCGGGCATCCGTCCGCCGGGCACTGGATGGGCCAGGACAGCCTCGGCCGGGACATCCTCAGCCGGCTGATGTACGGGGCGCGCTGGTCGCTCGCGATCGGGCTCGGCGCGACCGGACTGGCCCTGGCGGCCGGAGCGCTGCTCGGGGCGGTCGCGGCGACCTCCCGCAAGGCGGTCGACGAGACGCTGATGCGCTGCCTGGACGTCGTCATGGCGTTCCCCGGCATCGCGCTGGCCGCCGTGCTGGTCGCGGTGTTCGGCGGTGGCATCACGGTGCTGATCTGCGCCATCGCCTTCCTGTTCACCCCGCCCGTGGCGCGGGTGGTCCGGGCTAACGTCCTCGACCAGTACGGCGAGGACTATGTGACGGCGGAACGGGTGATCGGCGCCCGGACCCCGCACATCGTGCTGCGGCACGTGGCGGTCAACTGCGCCGCCCCGGTGCTGGTGTTCTGCACGGTCCAGGTCGCCGAGGCGATCGTCTTCGAGGCGTCGCTGTCCTTCATCGGGGCGGGCGTGCGGCCGCCCGACCCGTCCTGGGGCAGTGTCATCGCGGACGGCAAGAACATGGTGCTGACCGGCGGCTGGTGGGCGACGGTGTTCCCCGGGCTGCTGATGCTGGTCACGGTGCTGTCGCTGAACGTCCTGTCCGAGGGTGTGTCCGACGCGTGGGCGGCCCCGTCGGCCCGGGAGGTGGACGTACCGGAGGACGACGACCGGCTGGAGGCGCCGGAGCCCGGCAGCGGGGAGGTCGTGCGGCTGCCCGGTCTGCCGGAGGCCGCGCGGCGGTTGCGGGCCCGGGCGCGCCGGCTGCCCCGGGACGGTCAGCCGGTGCTCGCGGTGGAGAACCTCGCCGTCGGCTTCGACGGGCGGCACGGCGGCGTCGACGTCGTGGACGGCGTCAGCTTCGAGGTGCACCCCGGCGAGGTGCTCGGGCTGGTCGGCGAGTCGGGCTGCGGCAAGTCGCTCACCGCACTGGCGGTCATGGGCCTTCAGCCGAAGGGGGCGCGCGTGCGGGGCCGGGTCCGTTTCCGGCAGCGGGACCTGCTCGCCGAGCCGATGCGGGCGCGCCGCCCTCTGCTCGGCCACGAGATGGCGATGATCTACCAGGACGCGCTGTCGTCCCTGAACCCGGCGATGACGATCCGCGCGCAGCTCAGACAGGTCGTGCGGCGCGGCGGCCGCCGCGCTCCGGCCGAGCTGCTGACGATGGTCGGCCTCGACCCCGAGCGCACCCTGCGCAGCTACCCGCACGAACTGTCCGGCGGGCAGCGCCAGCGCGTGCTGATCGCGATGGCCCTGTCCCGCGACCCGAAGCTCGTCGTCGCGGACGAGCCGACGACGGCCCTCGACGTGACCGTGCAGGCGCAGGTCATGGAGCTGCTGCTGCGGCTGCGCGAGGAGCTGGGCTTCGCGCTGGTCCTGGTCTCGCACGACCTGGCGCTGGTCGCGGACGTCACCGACCGGGTGGTGGTGATGTACGGCGGGCAGATCGTGGAGACGGGCGTGACCGCCGACCTGGTCGAGGCCCCGGCGCATCACTACACGCGCGGGCTGCTCGGCAGCGTGCTGTCGCTGGAGTCGGCGCAGGAGCGGATGACGCAGATCAGGGGCGTCGTACCGGCCCCGGCCGACTTCCCCGCGGGCTGCCGCTTCGCCGGCCGGTGCCCGCTCGCCACCGGGACCTGCCGTACGACGCCCCCCGGCCTGCTGGGCACGCCGACGCACACGGCCGCCTGCCACCACCCCGCGATCGACCTGGTCACCCCGGAGGCCGTGACGTGAACGCCCTGGTGGAGCTCTCCGGCACGCACGTCGTCCACAAGGCCCGCAGCGGCGGCCTGTTCACCCGCGACCGCGTGTACGCCCTGACCGGTGCGGACCTGGCCGTCGCCCCCGGCGAGACCGTCGGCGTGGTCGGCGAGTCCGGCTGCGGGAAGTCGACGCTGGCCAGGGTGCTGGTGGGGGTGGAGCGGCCGACGCGGGGGACGGTGTCCTTCCGGGGCAGGGACCTGTGGGCGATGCCGGCCGGCGAGCGCCGCCGGGCCGTCGGCGGCAGCACCGGCATGGTCTTCCAGGACCCGTCGACGGCTCTGAACCGCCGTCTGACCGTCCGGCAGATCCTGCGGGACCCGCTGGACGTGCACGACCGGGGCACTCGCCCGCAACGCGACGAGCGCGTCCGGGAGTTGATGTCCCTGGTCGGCCTCCCCCGGGCCCTCGCCGACGCCCTGCCGGGGCAGCTGTCGGGCGGGCAGCGCCAGCGGGTGGCGATCGCCCGGGCCCTGGCCCTGGACCCGGACCTGGTCGTGGCGGACGAGCCGACGAGCGCCCTGGACGTGTCGGTCCGGGCGCAGATCCTCAACCTGCTCCTCGACCTGAAGGAACGCCTGGGCCTAGCCCTGGTGTTCGTCTCGCACGACATCCAGACGGTCCGGCGGATGAGCGACCGCGTGATCACCATGTACCTGGGCCGGATCGTGGAGGAGACCCCGGCCGCCCTGGTCACCGACCGGGCCCGGCACCCGTACACCCGGGCCCTGTTCTCCGCCACGCCCGGCCTGCTCGATCCGGTCGAGCCGATCCCGCTGGCCGGCCCGGTCCCGTCGGCGACCCGTCCGCCGAGCGGCTGCCCGTTCCGCACCCGCTGCTGGAAGGCGGACGGGACGTGCGCGGAGCGAATGCCGGGTTTCTCCGCCGCGTCGGCACCCTCGCACCGCTTCCGCTGCCACCATCCTGTCCGGGAGGACGAGTCGACCCGTGACCTCGTCCACCGGCGCGATCCGATGGAGGCCCCATGACGTTCACCCCGCTGACCGGTGTCATCCCGCCCGTGTGCACGCCCCTGACACCGGACGGCGAGGTGGACGTCCCCTCGCTGATCGGGCTCGTCGACCATCTGGTGGCCGGCGGGGTGCACGGACTGTTCGTGCTCGGTTCGACCTCGGAGGCCGCGTTCCTGCCGGACCGGCAGCGCCGGCTCGTCGTCGAGTCGGTGGCGGGGCACGTGGGCGGGCAGCTGCCGGTGCTGGCCGGGGCGATCGACATGACGACGCCCCGGGTCCTGGACCACGTGGCGTCGGTGACCGCGGCGGGCGCGGACGCGGTCGTCGTCACCGCCCCGTTCTACACCCGCACCCACCCGGCGGAGATCGCCCGCCACTACCGCGCGGTCGCCGCGGCGAGCCCGGTCCCGGTGATCGCCTACGACCTTCCCGTCGCCGTCCACACGAAGCTGCCGGCCGAGGTGGTGCTGGAACTGGCCGCCGACGGTGTCGTGGCCGGGCTCAAGGACTCCAGCGGTGATCTGGCCGCCTTCCGCCAGGTCGTGACCGGCGTACGGGAACGCCGGGGCATCACCGGCTTCAGCGTGCTGACCGGCTCCGAGCTGATCGTCGACGCGGCCCTCGCGATCGGCGCGGACGGCACGGTGCCGGGCCTCGGCAACGTCGACCCGCACGGCTACGTCCGCCTGGACGGCCTGTGCCGTGCCGGGGACTGGGACGGGGCCCGTGCCGAACAGGAGCGCCTGTGCGCGCTGTTCGGCATGGTGGGCGTCGGCGACCCGGCCCGGATGGGCCCGAACTCCTCGGCGATCGGCGCCTTCAAGGCGGCGCTGCACCTGCGCGGCGTGATCGACTGCCCGGCGACGGCCCAGCCGCAGGTCCCGCTGTCGCCGGAGGAGGTGGAGCAGGTCGGGAAGTTCCTCGCGGCGGCCGGGCTGCTCTGAGGGCCGCCGTCAGACGCTCCCCGGGGTCACCAGCCCCGACTCGTAGGCGACGATGACCAGTTGGGCCCGGTCCCGCGCCGCCAGCTTGCCCATGATGCGGCTGACGTGGGTCTTCGCGGTGAGCGGGCTCAGGCCCAGCGCGTCGGCGATCTCCGTGTTGTTGAGGCCGCGCGCGACCAGCGCGAGCACCTCCCGCTCCCGGCCGGACAGGCACTCGGGCCCGCCGGTCGCCGGTGCGGAGGGGCTGCGCAGGAACCGTTCGATGAGCCGTGCCGTGGGTCCGGGAGACAGCAGGGAGTCCCCGGCGGCGACCGTGCGGATGGCGTCGAGGAGTTCGGCCGGCCTGGTGTCCTTGACCAGGAACCCGGAGGCGCCGGCACGCAGCGCGTCGACGATGTTCTCGTCGGTGTCGTACGTGGTGAGGACGAGCACCCGGACGCCGGCGAGATCCTCGTCGGCGGCGATGTGCCGGGTCGCCTCGATGCCGTCCAGGTCGGGCATGCGGATGTCCATCACGACGAGGTCGGCCCGTGCGCCGCGGGCCAGTTCCACGGCTTGCCGGCCGGTGGCGGCCCGGCCGACGACCTCCATGTCCGGGGCCGACTCCACGAGCATCGCGAACGCCTCCCGCACCAGGGTCTGATCGTCCGCGAGCAGCACCCGTATGGTCATCCGTCCCTCTCCCCCGTCGTGGTCAGCGGCAGGACCGCGGTGACCTCGAACCCGCCCCCGGTACGCGGTCCGGCGTCGAGTGTGCCACCGACGCTGCGGGCCCGCTCCCGCATTCCGACGAGCCCGAAGCCCGGTGTGCCGCCCTCGGCCGGGCCGGTGCCGTCGTCGCGGACCGACAGGTGCAGGACGCCCTGCCGCTCGGTGAGTTGGACGCGGACGGCCGGTGCGGGCCCCGCGTGCCGTACGGCGTTCGTCAGGGCCTCCTGCACGATGCGGTAAGCGGCGGCCCCGACCGCGGGCGGTGCCTGCCGTATCCGTACGGTCTGCTCGACCCGGGCACCGGACAGCCGCGCGGCCTCCGCCAGGTCGGGCAGTCCGTCGAGGCCGGGCAGCGGGCCGCGGGCGTCCGGGGAGCCGTGCTCGCGCAGCACCTCCAGCGTGGTGCGCAGTTCACCGCGGGCGCTGCGGCAGGTCTCGGCGATGTCGTCGAGGGCCTTGGCGACCGTCTCGCGGTCGAGCCGCTCGGGGTCGGCCGACAGGACGTGGGCGGCGACGGAGGTCTGCACGCCGATGAGGGTGATGCTGTGGGCCAGCAGGTCGTGCAGGTCCCGGGCGATCCGCAGCCGCTCCTCGGCGACGCGCCGCCGGGCCTCCTCCTCGCGGGTGCGTTCGGCGCGTTCGGCGCGTTCCACGATGGAGGCGACGTACTGGCGGTAGAAGCGCACGTCGACCCCGCAGAACAGCACGGCGACGACCCAGCCGGACGCCTTCAGCAGTCCCAGGGCCTCGTGGGCGCTGATGGTGAGCATCACGCTCACCGCCAAGGCGATGACACCGATGCCGACCAGGACGGTGCGCAGCGGCCGGCCGGTGACGGCGACGGTGTAGAGGGCGACGTAGGCGGCCTGGGTGGCCGCCGTGTGCGGGTAGTCGAGGAAGTGGTAGGGGAAAACACAGGCGATCACGCCGAGCAGGACGAGCACCGGACGGCGGCGGCGCCACACGAGCGGCACGTGGGAGGCGAGCAGCAGGGCCCAGCCGAGCGCGTCGGGCCGGCGGCCGTCGTCGACCGTGAGCGCGAGGACGGCGGAGAAGCCGGCGACGAGGACGGCGAGGACCGCGTCGTTGCGGAGGGCGTGCGGGGCGGTCAGTGGATCGCGGTTGATCGCGGCCATGATCCGCTCCGCGGGACGCGACCAGGCCGCCGTCGTGATGGTGGGTGCCTGCACAGGGGTCATCCTCGGCGAGGAAGGCGTCCCTCCGGGAGGGGAGGGACACCTTCGGTCGGTCAGGGGGCGTCGGCGGCCACGGGTTCGCGCTCCTGGGGCGGGGCCGTTCGCTCCGGCGCGCGGGAGAGCCTGCCCGGCCACCACATCCGCCGCTTGAGCAGCACACTCGCCGTGGTCACCAGGTACGTCCGCACCAGGAAGGTGTCCAGCAGGACCCCCACCGCGATGACGAACCCGAGTTCCACCAGTCCGACCATCGGCAGCGTCGTCAGCACGGCGAACGTCGCCGCGAGCACCACACCCGCCGAGGCGATGACCCCGCCGGTCGTCCGCAGGGCGGTGAGCGCCGCGGCCTCCGGCTCGGCCCCTCGTACGGACTCCTCCCGCATCCGGTGCATCAGGAAGATCCCGTAGTCCACCCCGAGGGCGACCAGGAACACGAAGGACAGCAGTCCGAGCCCGGGATCCGTTCCGCCGAACCCGAAGACCGGATCGAACACCAGCCCTCCGATGCCGAGCGCCGCCCCCCAGACCGCGACCACCGCCGTCAGCAGCAGCAACGGCGCCACGAGGCTGCGCAGCAGCCCGACCAGGATGACGAACACGGCAGCCAGGACCAGCGGCACGATCACCTTCCGGTCCCGCGCCTCGCTGTCGGCCAAGTCGATCTGCTGTGCGCTGGGCCCGCCGACGTACGCGCCCTCGGGGTCGATCGCGGCCCGCAGCGCCTCGATGGTGCGGGTCTCGGCCGGGGTCTCCGGAGCCGCCGTGGTGAAGACGGCGAGCTCGGTCCACCCCGCCCCGCTCCGCCCGGGAACCACCTCGGCGACCCCCTCGGTCGCCCGGGCACGTTCGCCCACCGCCTCGGCGCGCTCCCCGGGCGCGATGACGGTCACGGGCCGGCTGCTGCGCTCGGGATACTCCCGCGCGAGCGTCTGCATGGCGGTGATGGACTCGGGCCGTTCGGTGAAGGAGTCCTCCTGCTTGATGCTCCCGGACAGGTTCAGCGTGCCCAGGGCGAGCGCTCCGAGCAGGACGCCCCCTGTGACGAGCACGGTGACGGGCCGCCGTGTCGCCGAGGTGCCCATCGCGGCGAACAGCGACCGCCGGGCCTTCGGCTCGCTCCCGAACGCCGGGATCAGCGGCCAGAACACCCGCCGCCCCAGCAGGACGAGGACCGCCGGCAGCAGGGTCGTCATGGCGACCAGCGCGGCGAGCACCCCGACCACGCCGACCGGTCCCATGCCGCTGCTGCTGTTGAGGTCCGCGGCGAGCAGGCACAGCAGCCCGGCCGCGACGGTCCCCGAGGAGGCGAGGATCGCCGGCCCGCAGCCGCGCAGGGCGGTGCGCATGGCGTCGTACGGCCGCTCGTGGCGCCGCAGTTCCTCGCGGTAGCGGGAGATGAGGAGCAGCGCGTAGTCGGTGCCGGCGCCGAGGACGAGCACGGTCATCACGCCGCCGCTCTGGCCGGTGACGGTGACGTCGAACAGTTCGTGCAGCCCGTACCCGGCGGCCATCGCCGCGGCGGCGGCGACCCCGGCCACGGCGAGCGGCACCAGCCACAGGAAGGGGCTGCGGTAGATGAGGACGAGCAGCACGGTGACGACGCCGAGGGTGGCGAGCAGCAATGTGGCGTCGAGCGTCTCGAACACCTTGTTCATGTCGGTGTTCAGCGCGCCGGGCCCGCCGACCTCGACGCTCAGCCCGCCGCCGCCCGAGGCGATGTCCCGCACGCCGTCGACGAAGGCGTCCCGGGCCTCCTCGTCCTGGCCCGGCTGGGTGCTGGTGACCGGGTACATCAGGGTCGAGCCGTCCTTCGACGGGATGCCGCGCGGCTCTCCCGTCAGGTCGTAGGCACCGCTCACCTCGGTGATCTGCTCGTCGGCGGTGCGCCGGTCGGCGTCGGTCAGGCCGCCGGACCGGTGGTAGACGAGCACCAGGTCGGTCGCCTCACCGCCCGGCAACTCGTCCTGGATCCGCGCCACCTGGGTGGAGTCGGCGCTGTCGGGCAGGTAGTCGACGGCGCGGTTCTGCTGGATGTCGGCGAACTTGCCCGCGAGCGGCCCGACCAGCACGAGCGCGGCGAGCCACAGCCCGACCACCACCCAGGGCACGGCGCGCCTGCGCCCGGTACGCGTCCTTACGGCCCCCATGAGTCCGGCTCCCTCCGGTCGGGTGTCTGGATCGGTCTCCAGACTCCCGTCGGGCGGGTGCCGGTTCGTCGGGCGTGAGGCCGAGTCGGGGCCTACTGCGGGGGGCGGTCCGGGGCCTGTGTTACTCCCCGGGGAGTACCGCCGGGGGCCCTACGACGGCGTGCGTGCGGCCGCTGCCAGCAGCCGGGTCACGTCGTCCGAGCAGATGGTGAGCGCCGCGCCGACCGTGGCGAGGGCGTCCCGCTCGGCCGGGGTGTACGGCCCGTCCGCCAGGGCGATGCGGGCGCCCTGGAGCAGGATCGATTCGCGGCCGACGCCGGCGAGGTGCGGGGCGAGCGGGTCCAGCGCCTCGTGCAGCTCTATGGCCAGCCCGGCACCGCAGGGTTCGCCGGTGATCCGGCCGGTGTCCGCCTCCAGCGCCTCGACGAGCGCGGCCAGCTGCTCCTCCGTGCAGTCGTCGAAGCCGGCCGCGCGCACGGCGAGCACGGCGGCCTCCAGTGCCGAGCGGGAACCGGCGCCGCCCGCGGCCAGCACGGCGAGGGCGACGGTGTGCACGGCGTCGCGGAGCATCGCGGAGAAGCGGATGGTGGTCGGATGGTCGAGGACGTCGGTGCCGAAGTGGCGGCGGCAGGCCGCGCACTCCACGACCGGGCCGGTCTCGCCGCGCGGCAGCACCGGCAGGCCGAGCAGGGTGAAGCGGCGCTGTCCGGTCAGCCGCTGGTAATTGCGGTCGCCGCCGCAGCCGGGGCAGAAGAACTCGCCGTCACCGGCGGCCGTCCACGCGGTGCGGGTGCCCAGGATGCGAGAAAGCCTGGCGGCCTGACCGTTTCGTCCCCGTCCTGGCAGCACGTCGCACCTCCGTCACGCCGCACGGCAACGCCGCCGTGCTTGCGTGATGTTAGCCACATCCGGGACGAGGAGTCAGCACCCCGGAGGAGACCTTTCCGTGACCTCCACAGACAATGGCCGGTATGCGACGGGGCTCCCCCCGCCGGACATCGGCGGACGGAGCCCCTGCGGCAGTCGTGTACGGGTGCGCGGCGCGGACCCGTACGGCTGATCAGCGAGCCGCGCGGTTGACGGCCGAGACGACCGCCTTCAGCGAGGCCCGCGTCGTGTTCGCGTCGATCCCGATGCCCCACAGGACCTTGTCGCCGATGGCGCATTCGATGTAGGAGGCGGCCTGCGCGGAGGCGCCCTCGCTCATCGTGTGCTCCTGGTAGTCCAGCAGGCGTACGTCGATGCCGACGGACTGCAGGGCGTCGAAGAAGGCCGAGATCGGACCGTTGCCGGAACCGGTCAGGACGGTGTCCTGGCCGTCGACCGTGGCCTCCACCTTCAGCGTGTCCACGCCGTCGGTGTCGGTCGTCGACTGGTTGTTCTTGACCTGGATCCGGCCCCACGGGTCCTCGGGGTTGGGCAGGTACTCGTCCCGGAAGACCGACCAGATGTCCTTCGGCGTGACCTCGCCGCCCTCGGCGTCCGTCTTGGCCTGGATGAGCTTGGAGAACTCGATCTGCATCCGGCGCGGCAGTTCCAGCTTGTGGTCGTTCTTCAGGACGTAGGCGATGCCGCCCTTGCCGGACTGCGAGTTGACCCGGATGACCGCCTCGTAGGAACGGCCGACGTCCTTGGGGTCGATGGGCAGGTAGGGGACGGCCCACTCGATGTCGTCGACGGTGACGCCCTTCGCGGCCGCGTCGGCCTCCATGGCGTCGAAGCCCTTCTTGATGGCGTCCTGGTGGGAGCCGGAGAAGGACGTGTAGACCAGGTCGCCCACGTACGGGTGGCGCGGGTGGACGTCCATCTGGTTGCAGTACTCCCACGTGCGACGGATCTCGTCGATGTCGGAGAAGTCGATCTGCGGGTCGACGCCCTGCGAGAACAGGTTCATGCCCAGGGTGACCAGGTCGACGTTGCCGGTGCGCTCGCCCTGCCCGAACAGGCAGCCCTCGACGCGGTCGGCGCCGGCCATCAGGGCCAGCTCGGCGGCGGCGACGGCGGTGCCGCGGTCGTTGTGCGGGTGGATCGACAGGCAGACGTGCTCGCGGCGGGAGAGGTTGCGGCCCATCCACTCGAAGCGGTCGGCGTGCGTGGAGGGCGTGGACCGCTCGACCGTCGCCGGCAGGTTCAGGATGATCTCGCGGCCCGGGCCGGGCTGCCAGACGTCCATGACCGCCTCGCAGACCTCCAGCGCGAAGTCCAGCTCGGTGTCGGTGAAGATCTCGGGGCTGTACTGGTAGCCGAACTCGGTCTCCGGGCCCAGCAGCTTCTCCGCGTACTCCATGACCAGGCGGGTGCCGTCGACGGCGATCTGCTTGATGTCGTCCCTGGAGCCACGGAAGACCACGCGGCGGAAGACGGGGGCCGTGGCGTTGTACAGGTGGACGGTGGCCCGCTTGGCGCCCTTCAGGGACTCCACCGTGCGCTCGATCAGGTCCTCGCGGGCCTGGGTCAGTACGGAGATGGTGACGTCGTCGGGGATGGCCCCGGGCTCCTCGATGATGGAGCGCACGAAGTCGAAGTCGGTCTGGCCGGAGGCCGGGAAGCCGACCTCGATCTCCTTGTAGCCCATCTTGACCAGCAGGTCGAACATGGCGCGCTTGCGGGCCGGCGACATGGGGTCGATCAGGGCCTGGTTGCCGTCGCGCAGGTCGGTGGAGAGCCAGCGGGGGGCGGTGGTGATGCGCTGCTCCGGCCAGGTGCGGTCCGGGATGTCGACCTGCTCGTAGCGGCCGTACTTGTGGATCGGCATGGAACTGGGCTGCTGGCGGTTCGCCATGATGCGGGGGCTCCTCAGGGGGTGTCCGGAAGGACGGCCGACGACGCAGCACCAAGCTCCGCGGGGAGGGAGTCGGCCTCGACTACAGGCCCTCGCCGCGGCAGCTAAGGAGAAGCAGCCCGAAACGCATGATGCGCAGCATGCTAGCCGAGCCTCTCCCCGGCGCGTGGGGTCGTATCAGTATGCGGGACCGGGCGCGCATACGGGACAAAAAGTGCGCTATGCCACTTCGCCATACCATCCGACACGGAGCGTGAGGGTCGTTGTCCCGGTATTTCACCAATCATGGTGGCGACTAGTGACAGTTTCGTCACGCAGTGCAAGGGTGCCGGGCATGACGACCCACGGGGGCTTCGAGCCCGTCTTCTGCACCATCGTTCCGCCTCATGTCCTCGACAAGCTCGCCCAGGCCGAGGACCCCGCGCTGGCCGGTCCGGCCCGCCGCACCCTCCAGCGCGACGCCTTCGAGCGCACCCAGCGCCGCCTCACCACGGTCATCGGTGCGAGCGCCGTCGCCGCGGTCGCCGACGGCAAACCCCAGCGCACCATCCACGACGCCCGGCACGGCACCGACCTGCCCGGCCACACGGTCCGCGGCGAGGGCGACAAGCCCGGCAAGGACGCCACCGTCAACCGCGCCTACGCGGGTCTCGGCGCCACCTTCGAGCTGTTCCTCCAGGCCTACCGGCGCGACTCGATCGACGGCAACGGCCTCCCGCTGAACGCGACGGTGCACTACGACCGCGACTACAACAACGCGTTCTGGAACGGCGAGCAGATGGTCTTCGGCGACGGGGACGGCGAGATCTTCCTCGACTTCACCATCCCGATCGACGTCATCGGCCACGAACTCGCGCACGGCGTCACGCAGTACACGGCCAACCTCACCTACTTCGGCCAGCCCGGCGCGCTCAACGAGTCCCTGTCGGATGTCTTCGGCGCCCTGATCAAGCAGTACACGCTCGGCCAGACCGCCGCCGAGGCCGACTGGCTGATCGGCGCGGGTCTGCTCGCCCCGCGGGTGACGGGCACGGCGCTGCGCTCCATGAAGGCGCCCGGCACGGCGTACGACGACGACGTCCTCGGCAAGGACCCCCAGCCCGCGACGATGGACGACTTCGTGCGCACCGGCCGCGACAACGGCGGTGTCCACATCAACTCGGGCATCCCGAACCACGCCTTCTACCTCGCGGCGACGGCCCTCGGCGGGCACGCCTGGGAGCGGGCCGGGCAGGTCTGGTACGACGTGCTCACCGGCGGAGAGCTGCGGCAGGACGCGATGTTCGTCGACTTCGCCACGCTCACCGTCAAGGCCGCCCGGGAGCGCTTCGGCGACGGGGAGGAGCTGGACGCCGTGTCGAAGGGCTGGGAGCAGGTCGGGGTGCGGACCCTGTAGTTCCGTACTAGACAGGTGCCATGCGTATTCAGGTGCGGCGCACGGGCGGGTTCGCGGGCATCGAGCGGCATGCCGAGGTGGACACCTCGGGCCGGTCCGATGCCTCCGAGTGGCACGCGCTGGCCGAGGAGGCCCTGGCCGCCGGCCGGAGCACGCCGCCGGTCGGGGTCCCGGACGGGTTCAGCTACCAGCTCACGGTGGACGGGAAGACGGTGTACTGCGCGGATCCCCGGCTGACGGACGGGCAGCGGAAGCTGATCTCGCGCGTGCTGAAGGAAGGGGCGTGACGGGGGAAGGGATCTGACGGGTCGGCGTCAGTGGCCGGGCAACAGCTCCTTCCGGCCCGGCCGTTGACTTCTGTTACCACCGGTACGGATGATCCAGCGCATGGCGACTGACGCAGGCAACCCGATCCCCCGCTTCCCGGCCGGCTTCCTCTGGGGCGTGTCCACCTCGGCGCACCAGATCGAGGGCGGCGCGGACGAGCGCGAGCCGTCCGTGTGGGACGCCTTCACGGCCGAGCCCGGGCGGGTGAAGGACGGTTCCACGGCGGCGGTGGCCTGCGACCACGTCCACCGCCACCGCGAGGACGTGGCGCTCCTGGCCGGCCTGGGTGTGAACGCCTACCGCTTCTCCGTCTCCTGGCCGCGGGTACGGTCCGGGAAGGGCCTGGACTTCTACGACCGGCTGGTGGACGATCTGTGCGCGGCGGGCGTCCGCCCGGTGCCCACCCTGTTCCACTGGGACCTGCCCGCGGACCTGGACTGGCTGGAGCGGGACACGGCCGAGCGCTTCGCCGAGTACGTGTCCCAGGTGGCCGGCCGCCTCGGCGACCGGGTGACGAAGTGGATCACCCTGAACGAGCCCGCCGAGCACACCCTGCTGGGCCATGCCCTGGGCGTGCACGCGCCGGGCAGGAAGCTGCTGTTCGACGCGCTGCCGGCCGCCCACCACCAGTTGCTCGCCCATGGCCTGGCCGTCCGGGCCCTGCGCGCCGCGGGCGCCGCGGACATCGGTGTCGCCAATTCGCACGGCCCGACCTGGGTGGCGTCGACAGAGGCCCCGGACGTGGACGCGGCGGACTTCTACGACCTGCTGCTGAACCGCCTGTTCGCGGACCCGCTGCTGCTGGGCCGGTACCCGGACGGCATCGGCGAGCTGATGCCGGGTGACGTCGAGGCGGACCTGAAGGTGATCGCCGAGCCGCTCGACTGGTACGGGATCAACTACTACGCGCCGACCCGGGTCGGTGCCCCGCAGGGCGCTGAGATCGAGTTCGGCGGTGTCACCATGCCCGCCGAACTTCCCTTCTCCGTGCGGGAGATCGAGGGCCACCCGGTCACGGACTTCGGCTGGCCGGTCGTCCCCGAGGGCCTCACCGAGCTGCTCACGACCTTCCGCGACCGCTACGGCGACCGGCTCCCGCCCGTCGTCATCACCGAGAACGGCTGCTCGTACCCGGGCGTCGACGACCAGGACCGCATCGCCTACCTGGACGGCCACGTCCGGGCCCTGCACCGGGCCGTGGCGGCGGGCGTCGACGTGCGCGGCTACTTCGTGTGGTCCCTGCTCGACAACTTCGAGTGGGCGGAGGGCTACGCACGCCGCTTCGGCCTGGTCCACGTCGACTTCGGCACCCTGGAGCGGACCCCGAAGGCGTCGTACCACTGGTACCGGGAGCTGCTGCGCGCGCAGGCGCCCACGGCTTGACGCCCACCCCGGTGCCAAGGCCGGTCAGCCAACCGGGTGTTCGGCTCCACTCGCCCTCACCGGACGCGCTTCCTCCCGGGGCCGAAGCCCCGGGGGTTCTTCGCGAGATTCGCCTGAAATCGTCAGGCAGATAGTTGCAGCGTGAACTGCTCTGCGAGCATAGTTACGTGGGTGGCCAGGGTCACGGAAGCGGCAACTCCCGCACTCGGCCGGTCCGTTGTCCGCTCGCCCCTTCTCGACTTCGCCCGCCCCCCACGGAAGGCGATCGCCGTGTCCCCCCACACGACATCCACTCCCCGGTTCCTGGGCGCGGTGCGCCCGGACCGCACCGACTGGCTGGAGCTGCCGCCGCAGCGCACCAGTGCCGGAGTCGCCCGCCACGCCATGCGCGCCCGGCTGGCCGCGTGGCAGGTGCCCGAGGAGGCGTGCGGGAACGCCGTGCTGCTCGTGTCCGAGCTGGTGACCAACGCCGTGCTGCACACGCTCAGCGAACGGATCCTGTGCGGCGTCCAGCTGATGACGGACGCGCGCTTCCGGCTGGAGGTGCACGACGGCGACCGCACGGGCCGCGGCATCCCCGACCGCTGCCCCGGCCCCGACGAAGAGAACGGCCGCGGCCTGCTGCTGGTCCGGGAGATGGCCGAGGCCTGGGGCATCACCCGCTCGACCCTCACGGGCGGCAACGCGGTGTGGGCGAGCCTGGGCACGGCTCTCTAGCGCGGTGCGGAGCCTCACGAGGCCGCGGCTTGCGCCGTCCGCCGCGCGCGGCCTCAGAACCCCAGCTTGCGCAGCTGCCGGGGGTCGCGCTGCCAGTCCTTCGCGACCTTCACATGGAGATCGAGGAAGACCGGGGTTCCCAGCAGGGCCTCGATCTGCTTGCGGGACTTGATGCCGACCTCCTTCAGGCGCTTGCCCTTGGGGCCGATGATGATGCCCTTCTGGCTGGGGCGCTCGATGTAGACGAAGGCGTGGATGTCGAGGAGGGGCTTGTCGGCGGGGCGGTCCTCGCGGGGGAGCATCTCCTCGACGACGACCGCGATGGAGTGCGGCAGTTCGTCGCGGACGCCCTCCAGCGCGGCCTCGCGGATCAGCTCCGCGATCATGACCTGCTCGGGCTCGTCGGTGAGCTCGCCGTCGGGGTAGAGCGCCGGGCCCTGGGGCAGGAGCGGGACGATCAGGTCGGCCAGCAGGCCCACCTGCTTGTCGCCGACCGCCGACACCGGGACGATCTCCGCCCACTCGAAGCCGAGTTCCTTGCCGAGCTGGTCGATCGCGATGAGCTGCTCGGCGAGCGTCTTGCCGTCGACCAGGTCGGTCTTGGTGACGATCGCGATCTTGGGCGTCTTCTTGATGGACGCCAGTTCCTTGGCGATGAAACGGTCACCGGGACCGAGCTTCTCGTTCGCCGGGAGACAGAAGCCGATCACGTCGACCTCGGCCCACGTCGTGCGCACGACGTCGTTGAGCCGCTCGCCCAGCAGCGTGCGCGGCTTGTGCAGGCCCGGGGTGTCGACCAGGATCAGCTGGGCGTCGGGGCGGTGCACGATGCCCCGCACGGTGTGCCGCGTGGTCTGCGGCTGGTTCGCCGTGATCGCCACCTTCTGGCCGACCAGAGCATTCGTGAGGGTGGACTTGCCCGCGTTGGGGCGGCCCACGAAGCAGGCGAAGCCGGCCCGGTGGACGGCTCCGGCCGGCTCTTCGGATGACTGGTTACGAACGCTCATGGCGCCCATTGTCCCTGATCCCCGGAGCCGCCCCGCACCGGACGTGCCCCGTGAGCTTCCGGAAACCCTCACGCAACGAAACGTCACGGAAACACACCCGTACGCAACCGGAAACGCAGGCCGGTGAACCTCTGACGAGCCCCCGGAGCCCCCACCCGTTGGAGACACCGTGCCTCTGGCCGCCGCAAGCGCCGACACCGGCGACACCGCCTGGCTGCTCGCCGCCACCGCCCTCGTCCTGCTGATGACCCCGGGCCTGGCCCTGTTCTACGGCGGCATGGTCCGCACGAAGAGCGTGCTCAACATGCTGATGATGAGCTTCGTGTCGATCGCCCTGGTCACGGTGGTGTGGCTGGCAGCCGGCTACTCGCTCGCCTTCGGCGAGGACGCCGCCGGGGGGCTCATCG
Organism: Streptomyces sp. SID5643; assembly: GCF_009872555.1. Lineage (NCBI taxonomy): Bacteria > Bacillati > Actinomycetota > Actinomycetes > Kitasatosporales > Streptomycetaceae > Streptomyces > Streptomyces sp. SID5643. The sequence continues at coordinate 26,676 of NZ_WWIC01000283.1, read as the reverse complement.
GCGGGCTCGACCACGTCGGCATGAGCGGCCTCGGCCCGGACAGCGTCCAGGGCACGGTGCCCACGCTGCTCTTCGCCACGTTCCAGCTCACCTTCGCGATCGTCACGGCCGCCCTGGTCAGCGGCGCGGTCGCCGACCGGGCGAAGTTCGGAGCCTGGCTGGTCTTCGTGCCGGTGTGGGCGCTGCTCGTATACGTTCCGGTCGCGCACTGGGTGTGGGGCCCGGGCGGCTGGATCCTGGAGAGGCTGGGCGCGCTGGACTTCGCCGGCGGACTGCCCGTGGAGATCGTCTCCGGCGCCTCGGGACTGGCGTTGTGCCTGGTCCTGGGCCCGCGGATGGGCTTCAAGAAGGACGCCATGCGCCCCCACAACCTGCCGATGGTGATGCTCGGTGCCGGTCTGCTCTGGTTCGGCTGGTTCGGCTTCAACGCCGGCTCGGCGCTCGGTGCCAACGGTCTCGCGGCCGCCGCGTTCCTCAACACCCTCGCCGCGGGCTGCACCGGCCTGCTCGGCTGGCTCTTCGTGGAGCAGAAGCGCGACGGCCACCCGACGACCCTGGGCGCCGCGTCCGGCGCGGTCGCCGGTCTGGTCGCCATCACCCCGTCCTGCGGGTCCGTCTCGCTGCTCGGCGCGCTGGTCGTCGGCCTCACCGCCGGTGTCGTCTGCTCGTACGCGGTGAGCTGGAAGTTCAAGCTGGACTACGACGACTCCCTGGACGTCGTCGGCGTCCACCTGGTCGGCGGCGTCATCGGCACGCTCCTCATCGGCGTCTTCGCCGTCGAGTCGATGACGGGCGGCGCCGAGGGCCTCCTCCACGGCGGCGGCCTCGGCCAGCTCGGCAAGCAACTGGTGGCCGTGGTCGTGGTGGCGGTGTACGCGTTCGGTGTGACGTACGGGATCGCCAGGCTGATCGACGTCACGATGGGCCTGCGCGCGAGCGAGGAGCAGGAGCAGACCGGCCTGGACCTTACGGTGCACGCCGAGACGGCCTACGATCACGGGGTCCTGGGCCACGGCGCCCCGGTCTCCTCCTCCGTCGTCCCCCACGCCCAGAAGGTCACCCCCCAGGCATGAAGCTCATCACCGCGATCGTCAAGCCGTTCCGCCTCGACGAGGTCAAGAACGCCCTTCAGGAACTCGGCGTGCACGGCCTGACCGTCAGCGAGGCCAGCGGCTACGGCCGGCAGCGCGGCCACACCGAGGTGTACCGCGGTGCCGAGTACCAGGTCGACCTGGTGCCCAAGGTCCGGATCGAGGTGGTCGTCGGGGACGCGGACGCCGACGCCGTCATCGACGCGGTCGTGAAGGCCGCGCACACCGGCAAGATCGGGGACGGCAAGGTATGGGCGCTGCCCGTCGACACGGTCGTGCGGGTGCGGACCGGCGAGCGCGGGCCGGACGCCCTGTAGGCACCCGGCCCGCACCTGTGCGCGGAGGGTCAGTCGAACACGAACGGGCCCGGTGACTGCGGCCCGGTCGCCGTGCAGGTGATGGTGATGCCGAAGACGGTCATCTTCAGCGAGCCGCCGAAGGCCTCCAGGCTGTCGCCGGAGGCCACGGTGCCGCTGAGCGGGCCGACTTCGACGGGAGCCCCGGCGGCCATCGCCGGGTTCTCCGTGCCGGTGAAGTCGACGGTGCCGCCGCCGCTGTCCACCAGGGTGAGGGTCGACGAGATCGAGTCCTCACCGAGCCCGATCGGCGCGGTGATGGCGGAGGACTTGACGGTGAGGGTGGCGGCGGTGCCGTCCTGCGTGGCCGTGAGGGTGGCCTCGCCACTGCCGAAGGCGCCGCAGTCGGCGTTGATCGTCGCCGTCTGCGGGGTGACGGCGAGGGCTGCGGGGGCGACGGCGAGCCCGGTGACCGCGAGGGCCCCGGCCGCCAGTGCCGCACCTGCTCCGATTCGCTTGCATCTCATGGGATCCGGCTCCGTTTCCGTGGGGGGGGACCGCTCGGCGCATGGATGCGGGCACATCACCGAGAGTCGAACCTGACGGTCCGTCGGAACTGACGGTTCCATTGATGCGTGTGGGGCAGGCGGCGGCAAGGTTGAAAACTGGCCTAATTACCGCCGGTTACAGCGAAGTTCAGCCAGCGGTGACCCTGGTCCGGACCGTTCCGTCGGGCCCGGCCACGAGCAGCGGCGTCTCACCGCTCCCCAGGTCCCGTACCGCCGCCCGGTCCTCCTCGGACACGGTCTCCGCCTCCGTGACGACCGCCGCCGCCTCCAGGGACGTCGCGCCCGAGGCGACCGCCATCGCCACCGCCGTCCGCAGGGCACTGAGCTTCAGGGAGTCGAGGGCCACGGTGCCCGCGACATAGGTGCGTCCGGTCTCGTCCCGTACGGCCGCGCCCTCGGGCACGCCGTTGCGGGCCCGCGCGGAGCGGGCCAGGGTGACGATCTTGCGGTCCTCGGGGTCGAGCGCGCTGCTGTCGGTCATGATCCGAGCATACGGAAGCGTCAGGGGCGGTCCAGGCGCAGGCGGTCCGCCCGGGGCAGGCCCGCCACGACCAGGTCGTAGGAGTCCTCGATGAGTTCCCGGACCAGCTGGTCCGGGAGGTCGCCGTCGACCGTGACCGTGTTCCAGTGGCGCTTGTTCATGTGCCAGCCGGGGACGATGAGGCCCTCGTGCTCGCGGCGCAGCCGGATCGCCTCCTCCGGGTCGCACTTGAGGTTGGCCTTCAGGGGGCGCGCGTCGAGGTGCGACAGGGCGAAGAGCTTGCCGCGCACCTTGAAGACCGAGATCTCCGGGCTGAAGGGGAAGTCCTCCACCGCCGCGTTGAAGGACAGGCAGACCGCGCGCAGTTCCTGCGGGGTCACTCGGGCTTCTCCTCCTCGGGCGGGTCCGCGGGACCGACCGGCTCCGCCAGCACCGTCACGATCTTGTTCCGGCGGCCGGCCGCGGCCTCCGCGGTCAGGCGCAGTGCCCGGCCGTCGGGCAGGTCCACGACGGAGGAGGCCCCGGCGATGGGGACGCGGCCCAGCGCCTTGGCCAGCAGGCCGCCGACCGTCTCGACGTCCTCGTCGTCGTACTCCTCCAGGCCGTACAGCTCGCCCAGGTCGCCGATGTCGAGGCGGGCCGTGACGCGGAAGCGGTCCTCGCCGAGCTCCTCGATGGGCGGCAGTTCGCGGTCGTACTCGTCGGTGATCTCGCCGACGATCTCCTCGAGGATGTCCTCGATGGTGACGATGCCGGCCGTGCCGCCGTACTCGTCGATGACGACGGCGACGTGGTTGCGTTCCTTCTGCATCTCGCGCAGCAGGTCGCCGGCGTTCTTGGTGTCGGGGACGAAGAACGCCGGGCGCATGGCCGTGGACACCTGCTCGGACTCGGCCTCGCGGCTGATGTGCGTCTTGCGGACCAGGTCCTTCAGATACACGATCCCGACGATGTCGTCCTCGCTCTCGCCGGTGACCGGGATGCGCGAGAAGCCGGAGCGCAGGGCGAGAGTGAGGGCCTGGCGGATGGTCTTGAAGCGCTCGATGACCACGAGGTCCGTGCGCGGCACCATGACCTCGCGGACGAGGGTGTCGCCCAGCTCGAAGACGGAGTGCACCATGCGGCGCTCCTCGTCCTCGATGAGGGACTCCTTCTCGGCGAGGTCGACCAGCGCGCGCAGCTCCGCCTCGGAGGCGAACGGGCCGCGCCGGAAGCCCTTGCCGGGGGTGAGCGCGTTGCCGATGAGGATCAGCAGCGACGGGATCGGGCCCATGATCCGGGCCAGCGGCACCAGGACGTACGCCGAGACCGTCGCCGTGTTCAGCGGGTGCTGGCGGCCGATGGTGCGCGGGGAGACCCCGACGGCCACGTACGACACGAGGACCATGACGGCGATGGCGACCAGGAGGGCCTCGGTGGTGCCGTCGAACTCCTTCAGGCAGCCGTACGTGATCAGCGCGGCGGCGGCCATCTCGCAGGCGACGCGGACCAGCAGCGCCACGTTCAGGTAGCGGGTGGGATCGGCGGCGACCTGGGAGAGCTTGGCGCTGCCGCGGCGGCCGGAGCGCACGGCCTCCTCGGCGCGGAAGCTGGAGACGCGCGCGAGGCCCGCCTCCGCGCAGGCGGCGAGCCAGGCCACGACGACCAGGGCGATGGCGCCCAGGGCGAGTTGCACACTCATCGGCGGCGTTACGAGACCGTCGGCGCCGGGGACGGGCCGGTCAGGCCCCGCTCCGCGCGCCAGCCGTCCACGATGGCCGCCTGGAGGCCGAACATCTCGGCCTTCTCGTCGGGTTCCTCGTGGTCGTAGCCCAGCAGGTGCAGCACTCCGTGGACGGTGAGGAGCTGGAGCTCCTCGTCCATGGAGTGCTGCGTCTCCGCTTCCTTGCCCTGCTTCAGCGCGACCTCGGGGCACAGCACGATGTCGCCGAGCAGCCCCTGCGGCGGCTCGTCGTCGTCCTTGGAGGGCGGGCGCAGCTCATCCATCGGGAAGGACATGACGTCCGTCGGCCCCGGGAGGTCCATCCACTGGATGTGGAGCTGCTCCATGGCGTCGGCGTCCACGACGATCACCGAGAGCTCGGAGAGCGGGTGGATGCGCATCCGAGCGAGCGCGTAGCGGGCGATGTCGAGGATCGCCTGCTCGTCGACCTCGGTGCCGGACTCGTTGTTGACGTCGATCGACATGGTGCTGTGTGTGTCTACTTCCCCTTGGGCCCGGACTTGCCGCGGCTCTTGTGCGCGCCGTTCCGGGTGCCGTGCGTGGTGTCGTACTTCTCGTACGCGTCGACGATACGGCCCACGAGCTTGTGGCGGACGACGTCCTGGGAGGAGAGCCGGGAGAAGTGGACGTCGTCCACGCCGTCGAGGATGTCCTGCACCTGCCGCAGACCGCTCTTCGTGCCGTCCGGCAGGTCGACCTGCGTGACGTCACCCGTGATCACGATCTTCGAGTCGAAGCCGAGGCGGGTGAGGAACATCTTCATCTGCTCGGGGCTGGTGTTCTGGGCCTCGTCCAGGATGATGAAGGCGTCGTTGAGCGTGCGGCCGCGCATGTAGGCGAGCGGCGCGACCTCGATGGTGCCCGCCGCCATCAGCCGCGGGATGGAGTCCGGGTCGAGCATGTCGTGCAGCGCGTCGTAGAGCGGGCGCAGGTAGGGGTCGATCTTCTCGTAGAGGGTGCCGGGCAGGAAGCCGAGGCGCTCGCCGGCCTCGACCGCCGGGCGGGTCAGGATGATGCGGTTGACCTGCTTGGACTGCAGGGCCTGCACGGCCTTGGCCATCGCCAGGTACGTCTTGCCGGTGCCCGCCGGGCCGATGCCGAAGACGATCGTGTGCTTGTCGATGGCGTCGACGTAGCGCTTCTGGTTGAGCGTCTTGGGACGGATCGTGCGGCCGCGCGAGGACAGGATGTTCTGCGTGAGCACCTCGGCCGGGGTCTCCTGGCCGTCGCTCTCGCCGTTGTCGCTCGCCTTCAGCATGGCGATCGAGCGTTCCACTGCGTCCTCCGTCATCGGCTGCCCGGTGCGGAGCACCAGCATCATCTCGTCGAACACGCGCGAAATGAGGGCGACGTCCTTCTGGTCGCCGACCGCGCTGATCTCATTGCCCCGGACATGGATGTCGGCCGCCGGGAAGGCCTTCTCGATCACGCGCAGGAGGGAGTCTCCGGACCCCAGGACGGTGACCATGGGGTGCTGGGCGGGGACGGTGAGCTGTGCTCTCGCCTGCTCCTGCGCGGGGGTGTGAGCTGTCGATGATTGAGTCATGGGCCGGCGCTGAAGGCCTGCGGTTCCTCCTCGTCACGGCCGCGCAGCTGAGGGCGGCCTCGCGATTCCCAGGGTACGACGGGGGAGTGACAAGGCCGTAGGGGTTTTGGAGTCGGGGTTCCGGCCTTCCGCCTCACGCCGAGCGGCGGAAGCCGATCGTGGGGACGGCACGCCGCAGCGGCCAGGGCCTCACCAGTTCCTCCGACACCAGGTCGGCCAGGAAGCCGTACCTCTCCAGGGCCACCGCGGACTGGCCCTCGACCGACTGCACCTTCCGCCACCACGCGGCGATCTCCGACCACCCCGGCGCCGACAGCGAGCCGCCGAACTCCTGCACCGACAGCGCCGCCGTCAGCCCGGCGAAGGCCAGCCGGTCCGCCAGCGGCCAGTCCGCCAGGGTCCCGGTCACGAACCCGGCGACGAACACGTCACCGGCCCCGGTCGGATCGAGCGCCTCGACCGCGATGGCCGGCACCTCCGCCGTCTCCCCCGTGCGCCGGTCCACGGCGTACGCTCCGTCCGCCCCGAGGGTGACCACCGCGAGCGGCACGTACTCGGTCAGGGCGTGAGCGGCGGCCCGGGGGCAGTCCGCGCCGGTGTACCGCATGGCCTCCTCGGCGTTCGGCAGGAACGCCTCGCAGTGCCGCAGGTCGGGCAGCCCGGCCAGGTCCCACGCTCCGGTGTCGTCCCAGCCGACGTCACCGAACACGCGGGTGCCCTTGCCGGCGGCCTGGGCGATCCAGGGCGCGCTCACGCCGGGCGCGAGGGAGGCGACGGCGGCCCGGGCGCGGGGCGGGCACTCGGGGGCCGGTTCCCCGGGGGGCGGCTCGTGGCCGTGCGAGACCATCGTGCGCTCCCCCTCGTAGGCCATGGAGACGGTCACCGGGGAGTGCCAGCCGGGCACCGTGCGCGACGGGGAGAGGTCGATGCCCTCGCCGTGCTCCAGGGCGTCCCAGCAGTAGTCGCCGTAGTGGTCGTCGCCGAAGGCCGCCGCGAGGGACGTACGCAGGCCGAGACGGGCCAGCGCGGTCGCCATGTTGGCTACGCCGCCGGGGCTCGATCCCATCCCGCGCGCCCAGGACTCCGTTCCGCGCACCGGGGCGGAGTCGAGGCCCGTGAAGATGATGTCCAGGAAGACGGTGCCGGTGAGGTAGACGTCCCAGGGCGGGTCGTCCGGTGTGCGCAGCGGGGCGAGGGGATCGACCTGGCTCTGGCGGGCCGGTCCCTTTCCGGTGGGGCCCTTTCCGGCCGGGGCGGTGGACGCGGTCACGATGCGCTCCCTGACGTGGTGCGGATCAGGCCAGTCTGCACCACATCACCGACGGCGTGACGCCGATCACGCCGGACCCACCCGTCCCGTCGGCCCGCGCCGGCCCTCACGCGCCCGCGCCCCGGCCGGGAGCGGGGCCTACCAGCGGGGCATCGAGGGCGTCACCCACGCGGGGTCGGCGATCCGCATCGCCGCCGCGTCGTCGCGGTCGCGCAGGGTGCCGTCGTCGTCCAGCCACCGCCGGTGCAGCACCGCCAGCCGCTCGCGGTCGAGTTCCACGCCGAGGCCGGGGGCGTCGGACACGGCGACCCGGCCGCCCTCGAAGACGAGCCGCTCGGTGAGGACGTCCTCGGACTGCCAGGGGTAGTGGGAGTCGCAGGCGTGATGGAGGTCCGGGACGGTGGCGGCCACGTGGGTCATCGCGGCGAGCGAGATGCCCAGGTGGGTGTTGGAGTGCATGGACACGCCGACGCCGAAGGAGCGGCAGACGGCGGCCAGCTGCTGGGTGTTGCGCAGCCCGCCCCAGTAGTGGTGGTCGCAGAGCACGACCTGGACGGCGCCCTCGGTGAAGGCCTCCTGGATCTCGGCGAAGGTCGTCACGCACATGTTGGTCGCGAGCGGCACCCCGGTCCGTGCGGCGACCTCGGCCATGGCGGGCGTGCCGAGCGCCGGGTCCTCCAGGTACTCCAGGACGTCCCCGAGCTCCCGGGCCACCTCCACGGACGTCTCCACGGACCAGGCGCCGTTCGGGTCGAGCCGCAGCGGGTGCCCCGGGAAGGCCTCCGCGAGGGCCCGCACGGCCGCGATCTCCTCGGCGGGCGGGAAGACGCCGCCCTTGAGCTTGAAGGAGGTGAAGCCGTACCGCTCCGTGAAGCGGCGGGCCTGCTCCACCACGCCCGCCGGGTCGACGGCGGCGCCCCAGTCGTCCTGCTCGGCCGACACGCCCTCGGGGTGGTGGGCCCACTTGTAGAACAGGTAGGCGCTGTACTCGACGGCGTCGCGGACCTTGCCGCCGAGCAGCGTGTGCACGGGCAGTCCGAGCGCCTTGCCGAGGGCGTCGAGGCAGGCGACCTCGAAGCCCGAGACGACGGACAGCCGCAGCTTGTCGGCGGTCTGCACGCCGCGCAGCCCGCCGACGTCGACGGCGTTCTCGACGCGGGACGCGTCCACCGCGACCTGGTCGGCGACCGTGAACAGGCCGTTCAGATCGCTGACCTGGCGTCCTTTCAGCCGCTCGGCGAAGGGCCGGGCCAGCTCCAGGTACTTGGCGTCGCCGTAGGTCTCCCCCACGCCGGTGACCCCGTCCGCGGTCTCGACCTCGACGATCAGCCGGGGCGTGTACGGCTGGTGCACGCCCTGGGTGTTCAGCAGCGGCGGGTCCGCGACCAGGACCGGTGTGAGCGTCACGTCGGTGATGGTGAGGTTCACAGGGAGGCTCCCACGAGGTCGAGTCCGGTGGTGAGGAGGGTGGTGAGGGCGGCCAGGTCGGCCGGTGAGGGGTCGGTGAGCGGGGCCCGCACGGGGCCCACGCGGTGGCCGCGGAGCCGGGCCGCCGCCTTCACCAGCGACACCGCGTACCCGGGGACGCGGTCGCGCAGTTCGACGAGCGGGACGTAGAAGGCGCGCAGCAGCTTGTCGACGGTGCCGTGGTCGCCGTCGCGCAGGGCGGTGAAGAAGGCTCCGGCGATCTCGGGGGCGAAGGCGTGGACGGCGGAGGAGTAGGCGGGGACACCGACGGTGGCGTAGGCACGGGCCTGGATCTCGGCGGTGGAGGCCCCGTTGAAGAACAGGAAGTCCTCGGGGGCGGCCGGCGTCAGGCGCTGGAGCCGGTCGAGGTCGCTGTGGCCGTCCTTGAGGCCGATGACGTTCGGCAGGGCGGCGATGCGGCGGAGCGAGCCGGCGGTGAAGGCGACCTGGCCGCGCTGGTGGGCGATCAGGGGCAGCGGGGTGCGGGCGGTGATCTGCTCCAGCTGGGCGACGAGGCTGTCCTGCGGGGCGGCGACGAGGTAGTGCGGCAGCACGAGGAGCGCGTCGGCTCCGGCGTCCTCGGCGATGCGCGCGAACCGGACGGCCTGGGCCCAGCCGTAGCCGGTGCCCGCGACGACGGGGACGCGGCCGGCCGCCTCCTCGACGGTGATGGTGACGACCTGCCGGTACTCGTCCTCGTCGAGTGAGAAGAACTCGCCGGTGCCACAGGCCGGGAACACCGCGCCGGGCGCGGCGGCGAGCCGCTCGGCGACGTAGGCGCGGAAGCCGCCCGGGTCGAGGGTGCCGTCGTCGCGGAAGGCGGTCAGCGGGAAGGACAGCACGCCGCCGGCCATGCCCTCCCGCAGCCGCCGTGCGACCGCCACCGGTCCGGCGCTGACGGTCGTCATCCCCCGGCATCTCCTTGTGTAGATGTCATCTATGTATGAGAATGAGGGTTGTGTATGCGAACGTCAACCGCCCGGGTGGCCCGCTTACCATCGGTGCATGTCAGACACAGGGGGCGTCCGTGAGGTGAAGTCCGCGGCACGCACGGTCGAGCTGCTGGAACTCCTCGCCGCGCGCGGCGACCGCCCGGCCCGGCTCCAGGAGCTGGCCGGCGAACTCGGCGTGCCGCGCAGCTCGATGTACGCCCTGCTACAGACCCTGATCTCGCGCGGCTGGGTCCGCACCGACGTCACCGGGTCCCTGTACGGCATCGGCATCCACGCCCTGCTCACCGGGACGAGCTACCTCGACTCCGACCCGCGCGTGCGGGCGGTACGGCCGTGTCTCGACGAGGCCTCCGAGGCGCTCGGCGAGACCATTCACATGGGCCGGCTGGACGGCCGGGACGTGGCGTATCTGGCCACGCGGGAGTCGCACGAGTACCTGCGCACGATCAGCCGGGTGGGACGGCGGCTGCCCGCGCACGCCGGCGCCCTGGGCAAGGCCCTGCTGGCGGAACGCCCGGACGGGGATCTGCCCGAGGGGCCGTACGAGGCACTGACCCGGAACTCGCACACGAGCAGGGAGTCGCTGGCGGCCGACCTCGCCGAAGTCCGGACCCGGGGCTACTCGGTGGACCGGGAGGAGGGCGTGACCGGCATCGTCGGCTTCGGATTCGCGCTGCGCTACGACACTCCGGCGCAGGACGCGATCAGCTGCTCGGTGCCGGTCGCCCGGCTGACAGCCGGGCACGAGGAACGGATCGTGGCCGTGATGCGGGAGATCAGGGCGAAGGCCGAGGCGACCGTTCCGGCGGGGTCCGGATCGGTGCACTGGCGCTAGCGAAGGCGCCCGCGAGCACCGGCGACAGCCCACTCGGCGCCTGACGAAACACGCTCGTGTACCCGGGCTTCACCACCCCAAACGCAACGTGCTCCAGATCACACACCCCGGGCTCCCGTGGGCGACTACGTGCTTGATACAAATTGCCAGCGCGTTCCTGTCCGTCGACGGTCGTCGCCCACCCCCCTTTCCCCCGCTCCTTTCGCATGCCCTGGGAACGCCCGTGTTCGCCCCCCGCACCACCCCCTGGCCCCTCGTCGCCCTTTTCACGGCCGGGTACCTCGCTCCGTATCTGCTGCCGACCACCGTCGGCAGGCTCGACTCGGACCTTCCGCTCTCCGCCACCCACGCCGGTGCCGTCGGCAGTGCCCTGCTGCTGAGTTCGGCCGCCGCCGGCTTCGTCCTGGCCTCCCGGGTCGAACGGATCGGGGCCCGCACCCTCGCCCGGCTCGGTCTCGCCCTGGCCCTGCTCGGCTACGGCGGCGCGGCCCTGAGCACCGCCGTCCCCGTGGTCGTCGCCGGCGCGGTCGTCGGCGGGTTCGGCTCCGGCACGGCCACCACCGTCGCCGCCACGCTCATCGCCGCCCAGCGGGATCCGCACCGGGCCTCCACGGCCGGGCTGCTCAGCGTCTCCGCCCTCGCGGGCGCCGTGTATCTGACCGTGCCGCACCTCGGCCCGGGCCACGGGCTGCCCCTGGCCGCGATCGCCCTCACGGCCCTGGCCGTCTGGCCGCTGACGGGCCGTCTCCCCGCAGGCGCGCCCGCCGCCCCCGCCCGGCAGGACAAGGCCCGGCTGCCGCACGCCCGTTCCGGGCTGGTGCTCGCCGGCGCCATGCTGTGCTGGTCGCTCGCCCAGAACTCCCTGTGGGGCGTGAGCGGCCGGATCGGCCTGGAGCAGGTGCACCTGGGTGAGGCCACCGTCGGTGTGGTCTTCGCCCTCGGCCTCGGCGCCGGGCTGGCCGGGGTCCTCGCGGCGGGCGCCCTCGGGGCCCGTCTCGGCCGCGCGCTGCCCATCGGCGGCGGCACGGTCCTCATCGCCGCCTGCATCGTGCTCAGCGCCTCCGCGACCGACCTGGGAAGCTTCGCGGCCGGCGAGATCGCCTGGAACACGCTCTACCCGGTGGTGCTGTCGTACCTCATCGGGCTCGCGGCCTCGCTCGACCCGCGCGGCCGCTGGGCGGTGCTGGTCGGCTCGGCTTCCTCGCTGGGCACCGCCGCCGGGCCGCTGACCGGCAGCGTGCTGTCGGCGCAGGCCGGGTTCCCGGTCATGGGCGCGGTCCTCGGCGCGGGACTGCTGGTGATCGCCCTGCCGATGACCGCCGTCGCCCTGCACACCGGCGGACGCCCGCTGCTGCCCGGCGCGATCCGCCGCCGCGGCGGCCACCCGGCCGCGCTGGTCGCCGCCGCCACGGGCACGCCCACCGGCGCGATCCCCGAGATCGGCGCCCCGGAGCAGCCGGTGGTCGAGATCCCGGTGGAGACCCCGGCCGTCCCCGCCCAGCGTGCCTACGACAAGGCGGGGTCGGAGGTCTTCTGAGGCCCTACCGGAAGGTGTACGCCTCCACCTCGGCGAGATACCGCGCCCGCAGCTCCTCGTCGTCCTCCAGGAACGAGGCGAGGAAGGAGTTGCGGGCGAGCTCGCGCAGCCGCTCGTCGGGCAGGCCGAGAGTGGCGCGCACGGCGTCGAAGTTGTCGCCGGCGTAGCCGCCGAAGTAGGCCGGGTCGTCGGAGTTGACCGTGCACATCAGGCCGGCGTCCAGCATGGCGGGCAGCGGGTGGTCGGCGAGGGTGTCGACGGTGCGCAGCCGGACGTTGGACAGCGGGCACAGCGTCAGCGGCACCCGGTCGCGCACCAGCCGCTCCACCAGCGCCGGGTCCTCCACGCAGCGCAGCCCGTGGTCGACGCGTTCGACGCCGAGGACGTCCAGCGCCTCGGTGACGTACTCCGGCGGACCCTCCTCACCGGCGTGGGCGACCCGCCGCAGTCCGAGGGCGGCGGCGGCCTCGTAGACCTCGCGGAACTTCACCGGCGGATGCCCGACCTCGGCGGAGTCGAGGCCGACGCCGGTGATCCGGTCCAGGTAGGGCTTGGCCGCGTCCAGCGTGGCCAGGGCCGACTCGGCGGACTCGTCGCGCAGGAAGCACAGGATCAGCCGGGTCGAGACACCGTGGTTCGCCTCGCTGTTCCCCAGCGCCCGCCACAGCCCCTCGACGACCGTGCCGATGTCCAGCCCGCGGCCGGTGTGGGCCTGCGGGTCGAAGAAGATCTCCGCGTGCCGCACGCCCTGCGCGGCGGCCCGGGCGAGATAGGCGTTCGCCAGGTCCTCGAAGTCCCGCTCGGTGCGCAGGACGGCCATGAGCTCGTAGTACAGGTTCAGGAAGGACTGAAGGTCCTCGAACCGGTAGGCCTCGCGCAGCGCGTCCGTGTCGGCGTACGGCAGCGTGACACCGTTGCGCGCGGCGAGCTCGAAGGCGAGTTCCGGTTCCAGGGTGCCTTCGATGTGAAGGTGCAGTTCGGCTTTGGGGAGGAACATCAATTCATCGTACGGCCGTTTCACCGACGCTTCGGAACCGGCACCCTCAGGAGATCGTGGGCCACGGTCAGCTCGCCGTCGTACCCCGCGGCCCGGGCCTGGCGCTCGAACTCCTCCGGATCGGTGTAGCGCTGGCTGAAGTGGGTCAGCACGAGGTGCCGCACGCCGGCGTCCCGGGCCACCCGGGCCGCCTGACCTGCCGTCAGGTGACCGTGCTCGACGGCGAGTTCCTCGTCCTCGTCGAGGAACGTCGACTCGATGACGAGCAGGTCGCAGCCCTCCGCGAGCGCGTACACGCCGTCGCACAGCCGGGTGTCCATGACGAACGCGAACCGCTGCCCGCGCCGCGTCTCGCTGACGTCTGCCAGGCTGACTCCGGCGAGTTCCCCCTCGCGCTGGATCCGGCCGACGTCCGGGCCCTTGATGCCGTGCGCGGCGAGCCGCTCGGGCAGCATCCGGCGGCCGTCGGGCTCGACGATCCGGTAGCCGTACGACTCCACCGGGTGCGACAGCTTGCGGGCCTGAAGCGTGTAGGCGCCCGTGCGGGCCAGCGGCCCGTCGGCGGCGACCGGGGCCTCGGTGATGCCGACGGTCTCGCGGTAGGCGGTGGCGTACCGGAGCCGGTCGAAGAAGCGCTGCCCGGAGCGGGGGTAGTGGGCGGTGATCTCGTGCGGCACCTTGTCCAGGTTGATGCGCTGGATCACGCCGGCGAGACCGAGGGAGTGGTCGCCGTGGAAGTGCGTCACGCAGATCCGGTTCAGGTCGTGCGCGGCGACCCCGGCACGCAGCATCTGGCGCTGCGTGCCCTCGCCGGGGTCGAAGAGGATGCCCTCGCCGTCCCAGCGCAGCAGGTAGCCGTTGTGGTTGCGGTGCCGGGTCGGGACCTGGCTGGCGGTGCCGAGGACCACGAGTTCACGTACGGACAAGGCGGATTACCCCGGGGGCCATTCGAGGCCGCGGCCGCCGAGCACGTGGCCGTGCACGTGCCACACCGTCTGGCCGGCGCCGCTGCCGGTGTTGAAGACGAGGCGGTAGCTGTCGAGCTTCTCCTCGTCGGCGACGGCCTGGGCCTCGCGGACGACGTCGGCGGTGAGGGCCGGATCGGCTGCGGCGAGGGCGGCGGCGTTCTCGTAGTGCGCCTTGGGGATGATCAGGACGTGGGTGGGGGCCTGGGGGTTGATGTCGCGGAACGCGATGGTGGTGTCTGTCTGGCGGACGATCGTCGCCGGGACGGTGCCCGCGACGATCTTGCAGAACAGGCAGTCTTCCTGGGGCTCCCCTGCCATGTCTCCTCCGAGGGTTGGGCCGGTGCGGTCCGGCTTGGGCATCGTATCGTCGTCGGGTGCGGGTGCGTTGTGGCTGGTCGCGCCGTTCCCCGCGCCCCTTACGTGGGCAAGCCTGGAGGCGTTTTCGCCGGACTGGTCTCCAGTGCCTCCAGTGCCAGTCGGATGGCCTCGTCCAGTTGGGTGTCCCTGTGCGCCGCGTAGTCCTGAGGGCGCTGGACCACCTCCACGTCCGGGTCGACCCCGTGGTTCTCCACGCCCCACTCGTAGCCCTCCAGCCAGAAGGCGTACTTGGGCTGGGTGACGAGGGTGCCGTCGACCAGGCGGTAGCGGCTGTCGATGCCGATGACGCCACCCCAGGTGCGGGTGCCGACGACCGGGCCGAGGCCGAGGGCCTTGATCGCCGCGTTGACGATGTCGCCGTCGGAGCCGGAGAACTCGTTGGCGACGGCCACGACGGGGCCGCGCGGGGCGTCCTCCGGGTAGCTGTAGGGGCGCATGCCGCGCGGGACGGCCCAGCCGACGATGCGGCGGGCCAGCTTCTCGACGACCAGCTGCGAGGTGTGGCCGCCCCGGTTCTCGCGGACGTCGACGACCAGGCCCTCCCGGGCGACCTCGACACGCAGATCGCGGTGGATCTGGGCCCAGCCGGGGGCCTGCATGTCGGGGACGTGGAGGTAGCCGAGGCGGCCTCCGGACTTCTCGTGGACGTAGGCGCGGCGGTCGGCGACCCAGGCGTGGTAGCGCAGGGGTTCCTCGTCGGCGACGGGGACGACGACGGCGTGCCGGGGGTCGCCGCCGCCGGACGGGGAGATGGTCAGCTCCACCGGCTTGTTCGCCGTGCCGATCAGCAGCGGGCCGGGGCCGAGAACGGGGTCGACCGGCTGTCCCGCGATGGCGACGATGGCGTCACCGGGGCGTACCGCGACGCCCGGGGCGGCCAGCGGGCTGCGGGCGTCCGGGTCGGAGGTCTCGGAGGGCAGGATCCGGTCGACCCGCCAACTGCCGTCCCCATGGCGGGAGATGTCGGCGCCGAGCAGGCCCTGGCGGGGGCCGTGGCCGTGGCCGCCGCGCGGGGTGACATAGGCGTGCGAGGTGCCGAGCTCGCCCTGGACCTCCCACAGCAGGTCGACCAGGTCGTCGTGGGTGGCGAGCCGCTCCACGACCGGGCGGTAGCGGTCGAGGACACCGTCCCAGTCGACGCCGCTCATGTCGGGCCGCCAGAAGTGGTCCCGCATGATGCGGCCGTTCTCGTCGAACATCTGGCGCCACTCGGCCGCCGGGTCCACGAACTGGCGTACCCGGCCCAGGTCGACGGTGATGTTGGAGTCGCTGTCGTCGTCACCCGAGGCGCGCCGGTCGCTGGGCACGACCTTCAGCCGCCCGTCGGTCCACAGCAGCACCCGCTTGCCGTCGCCGCTCACCGCGAAGTGGTCGGCGTCGACGGCGAGATGCTCGACGCGCTGCTGGGCGAGGTCGTAGCGCTCCAGCTCGGACTTGGGGTCGGGGTCGTCGGGGGTGGCCCGCGACGCGCCGAGCACGCCGGTGACCGGGTGGCGCAGCCACAGGACGCCGTCCTTGGCGGCGCGCAGGTTGGTGTAGCGGGCGGCCTCGACCGGGAAGGGCACGATGCGGTCGGCAAGGCCTTCGAGGTCGATGCGGGTGGTGGGGGTGCCCTCGCTGTCGGGGGTCTCCTCCCGGTCGGGCGTATCGAAGGACCGGCCGTGCCGCTGCGGTCCGAACGGGGAGGGCGTGGTGGCCGCGAGGGTGATCAGATGCGGCCGGGCGCCCACGACGAAGGCCAGGTCGAAGACGTGCTCGTCGTAGACCGGGTCGAAGGAGCGGGTCGACAGGAACGCGAG
Organism: Streptomyces sp. SID5643; assembly: GCF_009872555.1. Classification (NCBI taxonomy): domain Bacteria; kingdom Bacillati; phylum Actinomycetota; class Actinomycetes; order Kitasatosporales; family Streptomycetaceae; genus Streptomyces; species Streptomyces sp. SID5643. Next base: position 10,766 of record NZ_WWIC01000283.1, on the reverse strand, counting down.
GTGCTTGCCGTCCATCGTGAACGCGGGCGCGTAGTCCTGGAAGCGCAGCGGGGTGGCTTCGGTGACCGACAGGTCGGTGGTGTTGGCCAGCTTCAGCTGGCACAGGGGCCGGGGGCCGGGGTGGGACCAGGCCAGCCAGGAGGAGTCGGGCGAGAAGACGGGCCCGGACACGTCGCCGTCCTCGCTGCGGTCCACCTCGCGCACCTCGCCGGTCTCCCGCTCCACGAGCAGCAGCCGGCCGTCGTGGCAGGCGACCGCCGCCCGGCTGCCGTCGGGCGCCATGGCGAGGTCCAGCACCCGGCCGAGCTGCCCGGCGGCGATCCGGCGGGGAGTCGCCCCGGGGGCGAGTCCGGTGGCGGGTGCGAACTCCAGGGCGTCGTCGCCCTCGGCGTCCGTCACCCACACCACCCATTCCTCGCCGTCCGCGCGGAACGTCCGCGGCAGCCGGGCCCGCACGCCGGGCGTGGCGGCCAGGGCGCGGGCCGGTCCTGCACGATGGGTGACCCAGTGCACGGAGCCGCGCACGGCGACCGCGCTGCCGCGCGCGGTGTGGTCCGGGGACGCCGAGCCGAACCAGCGGGAGGCGTTCACCGGGAACGGTTGGAGATCGGTGCGCTGTCCGCCCAGCCGCACCTCCAGCCGCCGCGGCTCGGCCCCCTCCAGGTCGTCGAGCACCCACAGTTCACCGGCGCTGGAGTAGACGACCCGGGTGCCGTCGGTCGCGGCGTGCCGGGCGTAGAAACCGTCGAGAGGGGTGTGGCGCCGCAGGTCGGAGCCGTCGGCGAGGGAGGAGTAGAGCGCTCCGGTGCCCTCGTGGTCGGAGAGGAAGGCGATCCGGTCGCCCGCCCACAGCGGGTACTCGATGTTCCCGTCGACGTCCTCGTGCAGCCGTACGAACTCGCCGTCGCCCTCCCGGTCGATCCACAGCTTGCCCGCCGTGCCGCCCCGGTACCGCTTCCACCAGGCCGCCTCCCGGCCCATCGGCGCGGACAGCAGCACCGTGTGCGGGCCGTGGGCGACGTCGCCGACGGGCCCGTACGGCAGGGTGGTGGCCGGGCCGCCGTCCAGCGGGACGGCACGGGCCCAGGTGCGGCGCAGGCTCGCCTGCCCCTCGGTGCTGATCGCCAGGACCTCGCCGTCGGGAGTCCAGCCGCGCACCTGCGTCTTGAGACTCCCCCAGTACGTCAGCCGCTTGGCCGGACCGCCGTCGACCGGGGCGACGAGCACCTCGGGGGCGCCGTCTCTGGTGGAGGTCCAGGCGACCGTGGTGCCGTCGGGCGAGATGCGGGGGTGGGTCACCGGCATGTTGTCGGCGCTGACCCGCCAGGCCCGGCCGCCGTCGAGCGGGGCGAGCCACACGTCGTCCTCGGCGGTGAAGGCGACCAGGTCGCCGTGCACATGGGGGAACCGGAGGTAAGCAGACGATGTCACCTGATCACCCTATGCAGGGACGACGCCGCGCGGACAGGGTTCGGATCACTTGCCCTCGACAGGGCGGCAGTCCGGATACTGCTCGCACCAGATGGTCTGGGTGACGGTCACCGTGACGGTCGGACCGGGCTGCCCGGCCGGCGGCCCGCCGACGGGGGGCGGACTGGTGGAGTTGCAGTCGCCGAGCCCGTCGACCTCGAACCACACCTTGCCGTCCACCTTGGCGGTGATCTTCCCGCGCACACACGCCCCGTCCACCGCGTGCGTGACCTTGCCGTCGACGGTGATCTCCTTGCCGTCGTCGGTCTCGCCCTCGCAGTCGACGGTCGCGACGGTCCGCTCACGCGCCGAGGGTGACGACTTCCCGCCGCTCTCCCCGTAGGAGGCGGTGCAGGTGAGCCAACGCACGCCCGCCTTCTGCCGGTTGAGCTCTTTGGTCACGGTCTCGTCGGTGGTGTACGCGACGGACGCGGAGCTGATGCTGCCCGGCTCGCAGGCGACGGCGCCGCCCACCGCCACCGCGGCGAACGTCGCCGCGACCGCCACGCGCCGGCCGCGCGGTCCCATCCGATTCCTCCTGGAAGCCCCCATGGAGGGGAGCCTGCCACTGACGGAGGCCGCGCGGTAGGGCGCAAAGGCGTCAGCCGCGCAGCAGCAGCCACTCCCGGAGCTCCACCAAGTCGCCCCCGGGGTCCTTGGGATGAGCCACCCGCATCCGGTCCGTCAGGGGCGCCGGGCCGTGCGGCACCGTGGCGCCGCGCATCGTGATCTCCTCGCAGTACGCGTCCAGCCCGTCCACCCGCAGCACGACCGCTCCGCTCACGCATCTGGCCAACGCCCCGCACGGCCGGTACGTGCTGGCCTGTCGGATTGTCTTCGCGCACCGGGGCCGCGAGTGGGCCGACCGTGTGGCGGCCAACCGGGCAGTCGCCTACCGCATCCACCCGGATCTGGAGCGCGACCGCTGGTACGTGGGCGCCGCCTGGCAGATCCCGCCCACCCCCACCTTCCCGACCGAGACCGCCCTCGCCCACGGGGTGATCGGCGTCGACATGAACGCAGACCACTTGGCCACCTGGCGCCTGGATGTCTATGGCAACCCGACCGGCAGCCCACGGACTTCACCGCGGAGAAGACCCGCGAGAAACACGGCCGTAAGAAGCGCTTCCGGCAGCTGATCTCCGGCATGCCGACGGGCCGCCTGCGCGCCCGGCTGGCTTCGATGGCGGATCAGACGGGTATCGCGGTCATCGCCGTCACCCCGCCTGCACCAGCCGCTGGGGTGCCCAGCACTGGCAAAAACCCCTCACCAGCATGACTCGTACACCCACTCGCCACGATGCTGCCGCCGTGGCGATCGCAAGGCGCGCCCAGCAACGCCCGATCCGGCGACGGACGGCACCGCCCCCACCGCACCGGAGTGATGCGGTGGGGCATCGGACCGTCCAGGCCGATCGGCGTGTTCCTGGACGTGAGGGAACCCGCCCCCTCGTCCCCGGACCACGGACACGATCCGTCGGCGCCGGACGCGGAGCGAACGCGGGCAACCAGAACGTCCAACACCGTCCGGGGCGTTCGGCTGAGCATGAGTTCCGGCAGCAGGACGCACTCCCGCTAGGAACGGTCAGGACCAGCGTCCGGTGCGTGCCAGGAGTACGGCCGCGGCGGCCGTCCCGGCCGTCGATGTGCGCAGCACACTGCGCCCCAGGCGGTACGCCTGCGCCCCCGCCTCCTCGAACAGCGCCAGCTCCTCCGGCGCCACGCCCCCCTCGGGCCCCACGACCAGCACGATCTCGCCGGTGGCCGGCAGTTCGGCCGTGGCCAGCGGCGCGTCCCCGCTCTCGTGCAGCACGGCCGCGAAGTCCGCCCCGGCCAGCAGAGCGGCGACCTGCTTGGTCGTCGCCGCCGGAGCGACTTCCGGGAAGCGCACCCGGCGGGACTGCTTGCCGGCCTCCCGGGCCGTCGCCCGCCACTTGCCCAGTGCCTTGACCCCGCGGTCGCCCTTCCACTGCGTGATGCAGCGCACCGCCGCCCAGGGCACGATCGCGTCGACGCCGACCTCGGTCATCGTCTCCACGGCGAGCTCGCCCCGGTCGCCCTTGGGCAGCGCCTGGACGACCGTGACCCGGGGCTCCTCCACGGGCTCCTCGGACACCGAGTCCAGCTGGAGGATCAGCCGGTCCTTGCCCTCCGTGTCGAGCACGACGCAGTCCGCCCAGCGGCCCGCCCCGTCCGTGAGCACGACGTTCTCGCCGGCGCGCAGGCGCTTCACGGAGACGGCGTGCCGCCCCTCCGGCCCGTCGAGGACGTACCGGCCGCCACCGCCCGCGTCGAAGTGCTCGACGACGAACACCGGCGCGGTCACAGCACGCCACCGCCCGTCAACGCGGCCCGGGCGGCTGCCAGTTCACCGGCCAGCACCTCGACGAGCTGCCCGGCGGGCAGCTCCCGCGCCATGCGGTGCCCCTGCCCGGCCCACAGCGCCATGCCCTGCGCGTCACCGGCCTTGGCGGCGGCCTTGCGCAGCGGCGAGGTGAGGTGATGGATCTCGGGGTAGGCGGCGGGCGCGTACGGGCCGTGCTCGCGCAGGAACCGGTTGACGAGACCGCGCGCGGGCCGCCCGGAGAACGCCCGGGTCAGCTCCGTGCGGACGAACAGGGGGTTGGTTAGGGCCCGCTTGTGCAGGGCGTTCGCGCCCGACTCGTGCGTGGCGAGGAAGGCGGTGCCCAGCTGGGCGGCGCTCGCGCCCGCCGCGAGCACGCCGGCGATCTGGCTGCCACGCATGATGCCGCCGGCGGCGACGATCGGGATGCCGACGGCCTCGCGGACCTGGGCGATCAGCGACAGCAGCCCGAGGCCGGAACCGTCCGTCTCGGGGATGTCCCGGTGGGTGCCCTGGTGGCCGCCGGCCTCGATGCCCTGGGCGATGACCGCGTCCGCGCCCGCCCGCTCCACGGCCCGGGCCTCGTCGGGGGTGGTCGCGGCGGCCAGGACGAAGGTGCCGACGCGGTGCAGGGCGTCGACGACCTCACGGCTCGGGACGCCGAAGTGGAACGACACCACCGGTACGGGGTTGTCGCGCAGCACCACGAGCTTGGCCTCGAAGCCGTCGTCGCGTCCGCTGTCCGGATCGCCGAGCTCGGCCTCGTACCAGGTGGCCTCGCCGGCCAGCTGATGGGCGTAGACGTCAACGGCGGCCGGGTCGGCGTACTCCGGCTGCGGCATGAAGACGTTGACGCCGAAGGGCCTGCCGGTGAGGCTCCGGATCTGCTTGATCTCCTGGTACATCCCGTCGGCGGTCTTGTACCCGGCGGCGAGGAATCCGAGCCCGCCCGCCTCGCACACGGCCGCGGCGAGCTGCGGTACGGAGACGCCGCCCGCCATGGGGGCCTGCACGATCGGGAGGGGGAAGAGATCGGTCAGTGCGGAGGACATGACCGCATGTTGTCACGTCCTCCGAACAACTCCGAAACCGGCCTGCCGACTGGCATAGACCAGAAGCACGCCCGGCGTCAGCGCCCGTGAAGGCGTCCTTCAGCCGCGAGAACAGCCCCTGCCGCCCCGGCTGACCGTGCCCGCCCGGGGGACCACCCCCGAACCCCCGGCAGCAGCCGGACCGCTCGCGTCAACGCCCGTTGAACGCATCCTTCAGCCGCGAGAACAGCCCCTGCTGCCCCGGCTGGAACTGCCCCGTGGGGCGTTCCTCGCCGCGGAGTTTGGAGAGCTCGCGCAGCAGGCGTTCCTGCTCGGGGTCGAGCTTGGTCGGGGTCTGGACCTCGACGTGGACGATGAGGTCGCCGCGTCCGCCGCCGCGCAGGTGCGTGACGCCCCGGCCGTGCAGCGGGATCGACTGGCCGGACTGGGTGCCCGGGCGGATGTCGACCTCCTCCATGCCGTCGAGCGTCTCCAGCGGCACCTTCGTGCCGAGGGCCGCCGCCGTCATGGGGATGGTCACCGTGCAGTGCAGGTCGTCGCCGCGCCGCTGGAACGTGCTGTGCGGCAGCTCGTGGATCTCGACGTAGAGGTCTCCGGCCGGACCGCCGCCGGGGCCGACCTCGCCCTCGCCGGCGAGCTGGATGCGCGTGCCGTTGTCGACACCGGCCGGGATCTTCACCGTGAGCGTGCGGCGGGACCGGACGCGGCCGTCGCCCGCGCACTCCGGGCACGGAGTCGGCACGACCGTGCCGAAGCCCTGGCACTGCGGGCACGGGCGGGACGTCATGACCTGGCCCAGGAAGGACCGGGTGACCTGCGAGACCTCACCGCGGCCGCGGCACATGTCACACGTCTGGGCGGAGGTGCCCGGGGCCGCGCCCTCACCGCTGCACGTGTTGCAGACGACGGCCGTGTCGACCTGGATGTCCTTCGTCGTACCGAAGGCCGCCTCGTCGAGCTCGACCTCGATGCGGATCATCGCGTCCTGGCCGCGGCGGGTGCGCGAGCGCGGTCCGCGCTGCGACGCCGTGCCGAAGAACGCGTCCATGATGTCCGAGAAGTTCCCGAACCCGCCGGCTCCGAAGCCGCCCGCGCCGCCGCCACCGGCCTGCGAGAGCGGGTCGCCGCCGAGGTCGTAGACCTGCTTCTTCTGCGGGTCCGACAGCACCTCGTAGGCGGCGTTGATCTCCTTGAACCGCTCCTGGGTCTTCGGATCGGGGTTGACGTCCGGGTGCAGCTCGCGGGCGAGCCGCCGGAAGGCCTTCTTGATCTCTTCCTGCGAAGCGTCGCGGCGCACGCCGAGTACGGCGTAGTAGTCCGTGGCCACTACGACTCCGCCAGGATCTGTCCGACGTACCGTGCCACTGCGCGTACCGCTCCCATCGTTCCCGGGTAGTCCATGCGGGTCGGTCCGACCACGCCGAGCTTGGCGACTGCCTCGCCGCCCGAACCGTAGCCGACCGACACGACGGACGTGGAGTTGAGTCCTTCGTGGGCGTTCTCATGACCGATCCGTACGGTCACGCCCGGATCCTTCGCCTCGCCGAGCAGCTTGAGGAGCACGACCTGCTCCTCAAGCGCCTCCAGCACCGGCCGGATCGTGAGGGGGAAGTCATGCCCGAAGCGGGTCAGATTGGCGGTGCCGCCGATCATCAGCCGCTCCTCGTTCTCCTCGACGAGCGTCTCCAGGAGTGTGGAGAGCACCGTGGAGACCGTACCCCGGTCCTCGTGCTCGAACGCCTCCGGGAGATCTTCCACCAGACTCGGCACATCCGCGAAACGGCGGTTCGCCACACGGCTGTTGAGCCGCGCGCGCAGATCCGCGAGCGAGGCGTCGCCGAAGGGCGCCGGGCAGTCGACCACGCGCTGCTCGACCCGGCCGGTGTCCGTGATCAGCACGAGCATCACCCGCGCGGGCGCCAGGGAGAGCAACTCCACGTGCCGCACGGTCGAGCGCGTCAGCGACGGGTACTGCACGACGGCGACCTGGCGCGTGAGCTGCGCGAGCAGCCGCACCGTGCGCGCCACGACGTCGTCGAGGTCGACGGCGCCCTCGAGGAAGTTCTGGATCGCGCGCCGCTCGGGCGCGGTCATCGGCTTGACACCGGCGAGCTTGTCGACGAACAGCCGGTAACCCTTGTCGGTGGGGATGCGCCCGGCGCTGGTGTGCGGCTGGGCGATGTACCCCTCGTCCTCCAGGGCCGCCATGTCGTTGCGGACGGTGGCCGGGGAGACGCCGAGGCTGTGCCGCTCGGTGAGGGCCTTGGAGCCCACCGGCTCCTCGGTGCCGACGTAGTCCTGGACGATGGCGCGCAGCACCTGAAGCCTGCGTTCACTGAGCATCGCGCACACCTCCAGATGTCCTTGCCTGCTGCCCTGCCGGTCCGGCCTGGCACTCTGCGTGTGCGAGTGCCAGCATTCCCCGGCCCAGTGTACGGCGGTGGGGTACACCCCCGGCAAGGCTGGTCGTGCGGCGTCGTGCCCCGAGCGGGCCGCACCGCTAGCGTCGCCGTATGACGGTGACTTGGGAAGACCTCGGGTGGGAGCGCGTGGCCGCCGGGGTGGGGCGGTGCCGGCTTCCGGTGTGGGACTGCACGGCGGGGCTGGTCGCCGGTGAGGGCGCGGTCCTTCTGATCGACGCGGGGTCGAGTCTCGCGGAGGGCGTGAAGCTGCGCGCGCAGGCCCGGTCGCTCACCGGCCACCGTGTGACACATCTCGCGCTGACCCATCCGCACTTCGACCACGTCTTCGGGATGGCGGCGTTCCCGGACGCGGAGGTGTTCGGCGCGGTGGGCGTGGACGCGGTGCTGACACGGGCGCGGGACCGGGAGGAGCTGCGCGCGGACGCGGTACGCCACGGCCTGGCGGCGCCCACGGCCGAGGAGGCGGCGCAGCGGCTGGCACCGCCCGGCCACCTGGTCTCCGGCGAGTGGACCCTCGACCTGGGCGGTGGCCGTCAGGTGCTGCTGGCGAACGTCGGCCCGGGCCACACCGCGCACGACCTGGCGGTACTGGTGCCGGGTGATCCGGAGGTGGTGTTCTGCGGCGACCTGGTCGAGGAGTCCGGGGAGCCGCAGGCGGGCCCCGACGCGGTGCCGTCGCACTGGCCGGCCGCCCTGGACCGGCTGCTCGACCTGGGCGGCGAGGACGCGCTGTACGTGCCCGGTCACGGAGCGGTGGTCGACGCGGCGTTCGTGCGGGCGCAACGGGACGCGCTGGCGGCGCGTTTCGGCGTGTCGCGGTGATCGCCCTCGGTCTTCTCCTATCGTCATGCGAATGCGCCAGTACTCCGCCGATCTGACCCCGCCGTGGAAGAAGCCGAAGCCGGTGCCCGAGGTCGCGGCGGAGCCGGGTCTGGTGGTGGAGGAGCCGGGGACCGGCTTCTGCGGCGCGGTGATCCGGTGCGAGGCGGGCACGGTGACGCTGGAGGACCGCTTCGGCAAGCACCGGGTGTTTCCGATGGAGCCACGCGGCTTCCTGCTGGAGGGCAGGGTGGTGACGCTCGTCCGTCCCGCGCCGGGCGGCCCCGCGCGCCCCACCCGCACGGCCTCCGGTTCGGTCGCCGTCCCCGGCGCACGCGCGCGGGTCGCCCGCGCCGGCCGCATCTACGTCGAGGGCCGCCACGACGCCGAGCTGGTGGAGAAGGTCTGGGGCGACGACCTGCGCATCGAGGGCGTGGTCGTGGAGTACCTGGAGGGCGTCGACGACCTGCCGTCGATCGTCTCCGACTTCGCCCCCGGGCCGGACGCACGGCTGGGCGTCCTGGTGGACCACCTCGTACCCGGCTCGAAGGAGTGGCGCATCGCGGAGTCGGTGACGAGCGAACACGCCCTGGTCGTCGGCCACCCGTACATCGACATCTGGGAGGCGGTGAAGCCGTCGTCCCTGGGCATCGACGCCTGGCCCCGGATCCCGCGCGGCCAGGACTGGAAGACGGGCGTGTGCAGGGCCCTGGGCTGGCCCGAGAACACCGGCGCGGCCTGGCAGCGGATCCTGTCGGGGGTCCACTCGTACAAGGACCTGGAGCCGGAGCTGCTGGGCCGCGTGGAGGAACTGATCGACTTCGTCACGGCGCCGGCGTAGCTGTTTTAACTGCGGGCCGTCGTGGCGCTGGGGCGGCACGGGTAGGGGCAGCAGCACCCCGCTCCGCCGGGCTGCGCACCCACCCGGCCTCAGCCCCCACCCCGAGCACCTCAGTCCACGAGGTCTCGTACAACCCCGTCAGCCAGCAACCGCCCCCGCAGCGTGAGCACGGCCCGCCCTTCGTCGTACGGGCCCTTCTCCAGGAGCCCGTCCGCCAGCGCCGCCCGCGAGGCGGCCAGACCCTCCGGCCTGAGCAGCGACAACGGCACGCCCTCCCTGAGCCGCAGCTCCAGCAGGATCCGCTCGACCCGCCGGTCCTCATCGCTGAGCACCTCACGCCCGGCCCCCGGCGACCTCCCCGAAGCCAGCGCACCCGCGTACGCCCCAGGATGCTTGACGTTCCACCACCGCACCCCGCCCACATGGCTGTGCGCACCGGGCCCGGCCCCCCACCAGTCGGCCCCCCGCCAGTACAGCTCGTTGTGCAGACACCGCCCCGCCTGCGAGGTCGCCCAGTTCGACACCTCGTACCACTCGAAGCCGGCGCCCGAGAGCACCTCGTCCGCGATCAGGTACCGGTCGGCATGCACGTCGTCGTCGGTCATCGGCACCTCACCGCGCCGGATCCGCCGTGCGAGCTGCGTCCCCTCCTCGACGATCAGGGCGTAGGCGCTGACATGGTCCGGCCCGGCGCCCAGCACGGCGTCCAGCGAGGCCCGCCAGTCGTCGTCGGACTCCCCCGGCGTGCCGTAGATCAGGTCGAGGTTCACGTGCTCGAACCCGGCGCCCCGGGCCTCCGCGACGCACGCCTCGGGCCGCCCCGGCGTATGCGTGCGGTCCAGCACCTTCAGCACATGCTGCCGGGCGCTCTGCATCCCGAAGGAGATCCGGTTGAAGCCCCCCTCGCGCAGGGCGGCCAGGTACCCGGGATCAACCGACTCCGGGTTCGCCTCGGTCGTGACCTCGGCGTCCTCCGCCAGCCCGAACTCGTCCCGCACCGCCTTCAGCATCCGTACCAGGTCACCGGCGTCCAGCAGCGTGGGCGTGCCCCCGCCCACGAACACCGTCCGGACCGGCCGCGGGTCGTCGCCCAGCACCTTGCGCGCCAGCCGGACCTCGTCGGCCAGCGTCTCGGCGTAGTTGTCGCGAGAGGCGAGGATGCCGCCGGTACCGCGCAGCTCGGTCGCGGTGTACGTGTTGAAGTCGCAGTAGCCGCAGCGGGTCGCGCAGTACGGGACGTGCAGGTAGAACCCGAGCGGGCGGTCGGCGGCCCCGGCGAGCGCGGACGCGGGCAGCGTGCCGTCGTCGGGGACGGGCTCGCCGTCGGGAAGTGCGGAAGGCATGCCCTCCATTGTCCAGCACCCGGGGGGTCAGTCCGCCTGGAGCACCAGCAGCGCGAGATCGTCCGCCGGGGGCCGCGCCCCGAACTCGTGCACGAGCCGCTTGATCCGCTCGGCTATGAGCTCCGCGTCCAGGCCCGCGCACCCGGCGAGGGCCGCCGCGAGGCCGTCCCCGTCGTCGAACTGGCGGGAGCCGGAACGGCGCTCGGTCACTCCGTCGGTGACGCACAGCAGCGTGTCTCCGGAGCGCAGCTCGAAGGACTCGCTGGTGTAGGTGGCGTCCTCGACGACGCCCAGCAGGGTCTGCGGCTGCGCGCACGGGTGGACCTCGCCGCCCGCCCCGAGCCGCAGGGGCAGCGGGTGCCCGGCGGAGGCGACGGTGCAGCGGACCCCGCCGTCGAAGGGGACCAGCTCGCCGTAGAGCAGGGACAGGAAGCGCGTCTGCGGGCCGTCGCCGGGCGGGGTCGGCCGCGCGCC
>NZ_WWIC01000282.1:0-7469 GCF_009872555.1 Streptomyces sp. SID5643 | reverse complement strand
GGCAGAGACAGACCGACAACAGACTCCGCACCAACCCCCTGACCCACCAGATAGTGCGCAATCCGGTTCGCCCGCGCATCCAACTCCGCATACGACACCGACACGCCATCCGCGACAATCGCCACAGCATCCGGCGTCCGCGCCACCTGCGCCCCGAACACCTCATGCACCAACACCGACGGAACCTCAACCGCCGTGTCGTTCCACTCACTCACCACCCGACGACGCTCTACCCCGTCGAGCACATCCACCGCACCCAACCGGGTTCGCGGATCATCAGCCAGCGCCCCCAGCACCCGCACCCAAGCATCAGCGATCCGCCCGGCCCACTCGGCATCGAACAGGTCCAACGCCACCGTCACGGAACCCCACAACCCCGCCGGGGCGCCATCGGCGTCGAACGCCTCCCGCGCCATCACGTCGAGGTCGAACTTCGCCGCCGCCCTGCCGGCCGACAGGTCTGCTGACACGCTGCCCGCCCGCACACCCGGCAGGTCGAGCACCGCGTCGATGGTGTTCTGCATCGTGAAGACGACCTGGAACAGCGGATGCCGGGCCAGCGAACGGCTCGGAGACAGCTCCTCCACCAGCTTCTCGAACGGAACATCCTGATGCGCGAACGCCGACAGGCTCGTCTCCCGCACCCGCCCCAGCAGCTCACGGAACGTCGGGTCGCCCGACAGATCCGTACGCACCACCAGCGTGTTGATGAAGAAGCCGACCAGGTCGTCCAGGGCTTCGTCCGTGCGCCCGGCGTGTGCCGAACCGATCGGGATATCGGTTCCCGCACCCAGGCGGGACAGCAGCACCGCCAGCGCCGCCTGCAACACCATGAACGTCGTCACGCCCTCGGCACGCGCCAGCCCAGCCAGCCGCGCGTGCAGCTCCGCCGGGATCTCCAGCGGGACGGTGTGCCCACGGTGGGAGGCCACATCCGGCCTGGACCGGTCGAACGGCAGCTCAAGTTCCTCCGGCGCACCGGCCAACGCCTCACGCCAGTAGCCGATCTGCCGGGACATGAGGCTGTCCGTGTCCCGCTCGGCGCCGAGCAGTTCGCGTTGCCAGAGGGTGTAGTCGGCGTACTGCACCGGCAGCAGTCCCCACTCCGGGGCCCGCCCCGCGCACCGCGCCTCGTAGGCGACCGACACATCCCGCGCCAGCGGGCCCATGGACCAGCCGTCACCCGCGATGTGGTGGACCACCACGACCAGGACGTGTTCGTCCGGTCCGGCCGTGAACAGCCAGGCTCGGATCGGCACGTCTGAGGCCAGGTCGAACGCGTACTGCTCGGCCTCGGAAATCGCATCCGCGAGCTCGGTCGGTGCGTCATCGGCGGCGAGGTCCACCGACTGAAGCTGCCATTCCAGCTCGGCGAGTTCCCGAACCTGCTGGTACGGCTGTCCGTCCGCCTCTGCGAAGACCGTGCGCAGCACCTCGTGCCGGCCGATCACGTCCCTCAGCGCCATGCCGAGCGCGTCACGGTCGACCTCACCCGACAGGCGGAGTGTCACGGGGACGTTGTAGGTGGCGCTCGGACCCTCCAACTGGCCGATGAACCACAGCCGCTGCTGAGCGTAGGACAGCGGCACCCGCTCGGGACGCTCCCTCCGCGTGAGCGCCTTGCGCGCCGCGTTGACGCCGAAGAGCTGAGACCCGGCCAGTTGGGCGGCGAGTGCGGCGACGGTAGGCGCCTCGAACAGGTCCCGCAGCGGAACCTCGACACCCAGCACCGTACGGATCCGGCTCACCAGCCGTACCACGAGAAGAGAATGCCCGCCCAGGGCGAAGAAGTTGTCGTCCACACCGACCCTGCCCAAGCCGAGCACCTGCGCGAACACTGTGCACAGGATCTCTTCCTGGAGGCTGGACGGGGCCCGTCCACCACCGGTGGTGAGCTGCGGGGCGGGCAGAGCCCTGCGATCCAGCTTGCCGTTCACCGTCAACGGCAGTGCGTCGAGGACCACCACGGCCGAGGGCACCATGTACTCCGGCAGACGCTCGGACGCGAACGCGCGCACCGATGCCGGCAGCGCGTCGCCCTCCGACCCGGCAGGAACGACGTAGGCCACGAGCCGTGTGTCTCCCGGTGTGTCCTCGCGAGCGACCACCGCCGCCTGGGCGACCTGCGGGTGTGCGGCGATGACAGCCCGTACCTCACCCGGCTCGATCCGGAAGCCGCGGATCTTGACCTGCTCATCCGCACGCCCCGCGAACACCAACTGACCATCCGCCGTCCACCGCACCAGGTCACCCGTGCGGTACAACCGCTCACCACCACCGAACGGATCAGCCACGAACCGCTCCGCCGTCAGACCGGCACGCCCCACGTAACCACGCGCCAACTGAGCCCCACCGACATACAACTCACCCACAACGCCCACCGGAACCGGCCGCAGACACTCATCCAGGACGAACATCCGCGTATTGGCGACCGGCCCGCCGAACGGCAGCGCACCGCTCCCGCCCGGATCGACCAGCCCGACGGCCGTGATCACCGTCGCCTCCGTCGGCCCGTACGCATGCACAAGCTTCCGACCCCGCGCCCACGCCCGCGCCAGCCCCGGATCCATCGCCTCCGAACCGACCACCATCGGCCCGACCCCAGCCAGATCCCCCAGCTCCAGCACCCCGAGCAACGACGGCACCACACTCGCCGACCGCACACCCGCCGACTCCACCAGCCCCCGCAACAACGCCGGCTCCGCCCGCTCCGCCGCACCGGCCACCACCAGCACACCGCCACAACCCAGCGCCACCGCCACATCCAGCACCGAGGCATCAAAGCTGAACGAGGCGAACTGCAGAACCGGAACCCCAGGCCCCACCTCCATCAACGGCCCGAACACCGACACCAGATTCGCCAACGAACCATGCGAGACCGCCACACCCTTCGGCAGCCCCGTCGAACCCGACGTATAGATCACATACGCCAACGCACCCGGCACGATCGAAGCCTCGGGTGCCGTGCCGGGAAGCAGTGCCAGCTCACCGTGGAGGCGCGGGTCGTCCAGCCACACGACGCGGTCGGGCCCGAAATCGTCGCCCAGTCCCTCCGCCGCGTCCCGGAGGCCGATCACCACTCCCGCACCGCTGTCCGTCAGCATGAACGCGATCCGCTCGGCCGGATGCTCGGGGTCGAGCGGCACATACGCACCGCCTGCCTTCCACACCGCCAGAATCGCGACGATCATCTCGACGCCACGCGGCAGGCACAGGCCCACCACCGACTCCGCACCGACACCACGGGTGATCAGCAGCTGGGCGAGCCGGTTCGCCCGCGCGTCCAGCTCCGCGTACGACACCTCCACACCCTCGAACACCACCGCCACCGCGTCCGGGGACTCCGCCACCCGCGCAGCGAACAGATCCGGAACAAGGACGTCCGGCACCGGGGCCGTCGTGTCGTTCCATTCCGTCAGCACCCGGCGGCGCTCCGCCGCACCCAGCACATCCACCGCGCTCAACGGCAGGTCGGGATCGGCGAGCAGGGCCTCGAGCACCCGGGCGAAGCGAGCCACCAGCTGTTCGGTTGTCTCCGCGTCGAACAGGTCCGCCGCCGCGACGACCGATCCGAGCATGCCTGCCGGTGCGCCCTCCGGGCCGAATGTCTCCCCGACGGACAGTTCCAGGTCGAACTTCGCCGAACGGGGTCCGGTCGGCATCCCACCGGCTTGCAGGCCGGGCAGTTCCAGCGCCGCCTCGGCGTTGTTCTGGACCGTGAGCATCACCTGGAACAGCGGGTGGCGTGCCAGTGAGCGGGCCGGGGAGAGGATCTCCACGAGCTTCTCGAACGGCACGTCCTGGTGGGCGAAGGCCGACAGGCTCGTCTCACGCACCCGGGCCAGCAGCTCACGGAAGGTCGGGTCGCCCGACAGATCCGTACGTACCACCACGGTATTGACGAAGAAGCCGACCAGGTCGTCGAGGGCCACATCCGTGCGGCCGGCGTTCGCCGAGCCGATCGGGATGTCGGTGCCCGCCCCGAGTCGGGAGAGCAGGGCCGACAGCGCGGCCTGCAGAACCATGTACGTGGTGACGCCCTCGGCCTGTGCGACGTCCACCAGGCGGGCGTGCGCTTCGGCCGGGACGGCCAGGCGCAGGCTGTGCCCGCGGTGGGAGGCCACGGCCGGACGCGAACGATCCGCCGGGAGCGCCAGCTCCTCGGGGGCGTCCGCCAAGGCGCGCCGCCAGTACGCGATCTGCTGGGAGATCACGCTCGCGGGGTCGTTCTCGTCGCCGAGCAGTTCCCGCTGCCACAGCGCGTAGTCCGCGTACTGCACCGGCAGCGGCTCCCACTCCGGAGATCGCCCCGCGCTGCGTGCCGCGTAGGCCGTCGAGAGATCCCGCGCCAGCGGGCCCCTGGACCAGCCGTCACCGGCGATGTGGTGCATCGTCACCACGAACACGGGCTCGTCAGAGCCGTCCGAGAACAGCCATGCCCGGATCGGCACCTCGGAGGCCAGGTCGAAGGCGTATCCGGCCGCCTCGGCGACCGCGGCGTCCAGCTCCGCCGGCGTCACCTCGGCCACCGACAGCTCCCAGTCGAGATCGTCGAGCGGCAGGACGTGCTGGTACGGCTCGCCGTCGGCGATCGGGAAGACCGTACGGAGTACCTCGTGCCGGCCGAGGACGTCCCGCAGTGCCTGGCCGAGCGCCTCCCGGTCCACTCCCCCGGACAGCCGCAGGGCCACCGGCGTGTTGTAGGCGGCGTTGGAGCCTTCGAGCCGGCCGATGAACCACAGCCGCTGCTGGGCGAACGACAGCGGCACCCGCTCCGGACGCTCACCTGCCGTCAGTGCCGCCCGCGCCCGCTCCCCTCCCGCCAACCGGGCGGCGAGTCCGGCAGCCGTACGCGCCTCGAACAGCGCCCGGACCTCCATCTCCACGCCCAGTACGGTCCGTACCCGGCTGGCCAGCCGGGTGGCGAGCAGGGAGTGGCCGCCCAGGACGAAGAAGTCGTCGTCCACGCCGACCCGCTCCAGGCCGAGTACCTCGGCGAACGCGGCGCACAGGAGTTCCTCCTCCACGGTCGTCGCCCGACGGCCGCCGGGCGTCAGCCCGGACGCGTAGTCGGGAGCGGGCAGCGCCTGGCGGTCGAGCTTCCCGTTCACCGTCAGCGGCAGGGCGTCGAGCGCCACCACGGCCGCCGGCACCATGTGCTCCGGCAGGCGCTTGGCCACGAACTCCCGGACCGGCTCGGTGAGGTCTCCCTCGTCGCCGGCCGGCACGACGTAGGCCACCAGGCGCTTGTCCCCGGGAGTGTCCTCACGGGCGATCACCGCTGTCCGCACCACTGACGGGTGCGCGGCGATCACGTTCTCGATCTCGCCCGGCTCGATGCGGAAACCTCGGATCTTCACCTGCTCGTCGACGCGGCCGGTGAAGACGAGCTGCCCGTCCGCGGTCCACCGCACCCGGTCGCCGGTGCGGTACATCCGCTCACCGGCGGCGCCGAACGGGCAGGCCACGAAGCGGTCCGCCGTCAGGCCGGCCCGCCCCAGGTAGCCACGCGCCAGACCCGCGCCCGCCACGTACAGCTCGCCCGCCACGCCGACCGGAACGGGGCTCAGCGCGTCGTCCAGGACGAACACCCGAGTGTTGGGGTTCGGCGCGCCGATGGACGGCTCCGCCCCTGGCCTGAGCGGCTCGGACATGGTCGCGCAGACCGTCGTCTCCGTCGGGCCGTACGCGTTGACGAAGCGACGGCCGTCCGACCAGATGGACAGCAGCTCCGCGTCGAGCGCCTCACCCGCGGTCACCAGCGTGGTCACCGACGGCAGGCTGCCCGGCTCCAGGGCGCCCAGCACCGCGGGCGGAAGCGTCACATGGGTCACCCCGTGCCGGGCCACCACGTCGGTGAGACCCGACGATCCCGACCCGGGAACGAGCTCACGCGACGGGGCGAGCACCAGGCGGGCGCCGGTGCACAGGGCCATCAGCACTTCCGAGGTCGCCGCGTCGAAGCTCATCGACGCGAACTGCAGCACCCGGCTGTCGCCGGTGACCGCGAACCGCTCCACCTGCGCGGCCACGAGGTTCCCCACACCCGTGTGCGGCACCAGGGCGCCCTTGGGCCGCCCGGTGGAACCGGAGGTGTAGATGACGTACGCCAGCCCGTCCGGTGCCACCCGCACACCGGGGGCGGTCGTGGGCGCGGCCGCCAGCTGCATCGTCATCAGCGTGTCGTCGATCGCGACCAGACGCGACCGGCCGGCCGGGAGGTCGTCGAAGATCTCCTCGGTCGTCAGGGTGAGCACGGCCCGGCTGTCGCGGAGCATGTACGCCACCCGGTCCGCCGGGTACTCCGGGTCCACGGGCAGGTACGCCGCCCCGGCCTTCCACACGCCCAGGAGCGCCGCGATCATGTCCACGCCGCGCGGCAGGCACAGGCCGACCACGGTCTCCGCGCCGACGCCCTGGCCGATGAGGTAGTGCGCGAGCCGGTTCGCGCGAGCGTCCAGCTCCGCGTACGACGTCTCGACACCGTCGGCCACGATCGCGACGGCGTCAGGGGTCCGCGCCGCCTGCGTCTCGAACAGGCGCAGCGCCGACGGTTCCACGGGCTCGATGGTGGTGGTGGTGTCGTTCCACTCGATCAGCACGCGGTGCCGCTCGGCCTCGTCGAGCACCTGGACCGCACTCAGGGGGAGGCCCGGATCGGCGGACACCGTCTCCAGCAGCCGTGCCAGCCGTGCGGCGAGCCGCTCGACCGTCTCCGCGTCGAACAGGTCCGCCGCGGCGACGACCGAGCCGTGCAGGCCCGCCGGTGCGCCCTGCCCGTCGTATGCCTCGCCGATCAGCACCTCGACGTCGAGCTTGGAGGCCCGTGTGGCCGAGGAGCGCTCGCCGGACGTGCTTTCGGCCTGTACGCCCGGCAGATCCAGTACCGCTTCGGCGTTGTTCTGCATCGTGAAGACGACCTGGAACAGCGGGTGACGGGCCAGGGAACGGACCGGCGCCAGCTCCTCCACCAGCTTCTCGAACGGAATCTCCTGATGCGCGAACGCCGACAGGCTCGCTTCCCGCACCCGGCCCAGCACGTCACGGAACGTCGGGTCACCCGACAGGTCGGTGCGCAGCACCAGCGTGTTCACGAAGAACCCGACCAGGTCGTCCAAGGCCTCGTCGGTGCGCCCCGCGTGCGCCGAGCCGATCGGGATGTCGGTGCCCGCGCCGAGCCGGGACAGCAGCACGGCCAGCGCGGACTGCAGGACCATGAACATGGTGACGCCCTCGGCGCGCGCCACCTCCACGAGCCGTGCGTGGACCTCGGCCGGCACGGTCACGGACGCGTTGTGGCCGCGGTGAGAAGCCACGGCCGGGCGCGAGCGGTCGGCGGGGAGAACCAGCTCCTCCGGGGCACCGGCCAGCGTCTCGCGCCAGTAGGCGACCTGGGCGGCGAGCAGGCTGTCGGGGTCGTTCTCGTCGCCGAGCAGCTCGCGCTGCCACAGCGCGTAGTCCGCGTACTG
>NZ_WWIC01000281.1:0-229 GCF_009872555.1 Streptomyces sp. SID5643 | reverse complement strand
AGGTCATGGGGGAGAGCCGCCAGATCGCCGAGGGCGTGAAGTCCTGTGAATCCGTGCAGTTGCTCGCGCAGCGCTACGGCGTCGAGATGCCGATCACCGACGTCGTGGTGTCGGTGGTCAGCGACGGCAAACCGCCGTCGGTGGGCATGGCGTTGCTGTCGCGCTCGGCCAAGCCCGAGCGCTACGAGGCATGAACCGGCGCCGCCCGATCCCACCGGCCGGGCCGCGC
>NZ_WWIC01000280.1:0-4769 GCF_009872555.1 Streptomyces sp. SID5643 | reverse complement strand
GGCCACCCCCGCCCGGCGCGCCGGGGCCGCGGCACCCGGTGATGACGCCCCCTCCCCGCGCAGACGCACCGGCGCCCCGGCCGAGGCGGCCGCGGGACGGCGCGGACGCCGCCCGGCGCCGAAGAAGGCCAGGGGCAAGAAGGTCCTGATGTGGACCGGCGGTTCACTGGCCTTCGTCCTGATCGGGGCGAGCGGGGCCGCCTACCTCTACTACGAGCACCTCAACGACAACATCACGTCCGTCTCCGACGACGGCGCCGGCACCGGCGGGTTCAGCAAGGACCGCGCGATCAACATCCTGCTGATCGGCACCGACAAGCGCACCGGCAAGGGCAACGAGGGCTACGGCGACAAGGACAGCGCCGGGCACGCGGACACCACACTGGTGCTGCACGTCGCCAAGGACCGCTCGAACGCGACCGTGTTGAGCATTCCGCGGGACCTGATCACCGACATCCCGGACTGTCCGACGACCCAGGAGGACGGCACCGAGAAGATCATCCCGGGCCAGCAGCGCACGCGCTTCAACAACAGCCTCGGGCAGGAGGACCGCACCCCGAGCTGCACCATGCGCACGATCACCGAGCTCACCGGGCTGAAGATGGACCACTTCATGGTGGCCGACTTCAACGCGGTCAAGACGCTGACCAGCGCGGTGGGCGGGGTCGACGTGTGCCTGGCCAAGGACATCAAGGACAAGGACTCCAAGCTCGACCTGCCCAAGGGCGAGCACACGATCGAGGGCGAGGAGGCGCTGGCCTTCGTCCGCACCCGGCACTCCGTGGGCTTCGGCGGTGACCTGAGCCGGATCGAGCTGCAACAGCAGTTCCTGGGCTCGATGATGCGCAAACTGAAGTCCAACGACACGCTCACCAGCCCGTCGAAAATGATCAAGCTGGCCGAGGCGGGTACCAAGGCGCTGACCGTCGACTCGCAGATCAGCACGATCAAGAAGCTGGCCGATCTCGGGGCGGAGCTGGGCAAGTTCGACACGAAGAACCTCACGTTCGCCACCGTGCCCGTCGTCGACAACCCCGCGGAGAAGGTCAAGGCCACGGTGGTCCTGAAGGAGCCGCAGGCCCAGCAGCTGTTCGCGATGGTCCGCGACGACGTGTCGCTGACCGACGTGAAGCAGCAGAAGAAGAAGGAGAAGGCCGCCGAGGCCGCCCGGCTCAAGGGCCCCAAGGCCGCGGCCTCCGAGGTGCGGGTGCGGATCCTCAACGGCGGTGCCGTCGCGGGCAGCGCCCAGGAGACCCTCAGCTGGCTACAGGTCCAGGAGGGCGTGACCAAGTCCGAGAACGCGGGCAACGCCGAACAGCCCCTGGCCAAGACCACGCTGGAGTACGGGCCGGACGAGGCGGACCAGGCCCGCCGGCTCGCCGCGATCATGGGCCTGTCCGGGGCCGCGATGAAGCCGGGCAAGAGCGTGACCAACTCCCAGGGCGTGCCCGCGATGACACTGACCCTCGGCAAGGACTTCGAGGGTGCGGGCGTGCCCCTCACCACTCCGGCGAAGGTTCCGGAGGACGTCCAGAAGGCCACGGCCGACAAGGTCGAGTGCGCGAAGTGACCTGACCGTCCCGTCCTGCGTCTAACAGGTCGACGGAGCATGCCCGGACGAATCGGCCGGGTGTACATCCGACCGGGCATGTCAGTGGTCCAACCAGTAGCGGGGACGGCCGTGCGCCGCGGATCACGGGGGAACCCGTGGTCCGGGCGGGCACGGGGCGCCCGCGATCCGAACACGACGCGGGGCGGACCCGGGGGTCGGCCGCAGGGGTGGGGAGGCAGGGGCATGGCGCAGAGTGACGTGCGCGGAGGCGGCACCCGGCGCGAGTCGGGCGGCGGCCTGGCCCAGGACGAACGTCCGGGGACGGCGGCGTCCGCCGCGGGCGGGGGTGCGGAGGGCGGGGGCGGCCAGGGCCCCGGGCCTGGCCGGCGACGCGGCGGCGGACGGATAGTGCGCTGGTTCGCGCTCGTGCTGTCCGTACTGATACTCGGGACGGCCGGCGCCGGATACCTCTACTACCGCCATCTCAACGGCAATATCGACAAGGGCAGACGCAACAGCGGTGAGTCCGACGTCAAGAAGACCGGGCCCAACGCGGCGGGCCAGACCCCGCTCAACATCCTGCTGATCGGCTCCGACAGCCGGAACTCCGCGGAGAACGTCAAGCTCGGCGGCAGCAGGGACAACGTCGGCAGCAAGCCTCTGGCGGACGTGCAGATGCTCCTGCACGTCTCGGCGGACCGCGAGAGCGCGTCCGTGGTGAGCATCCCGCGGGACACCCGGGTGGACATCCCCAAGTGCGTCGACCCCGACACCGGGGAGACCTACCCGGCCAAGAACACGATCATCAACGAGACGCTCCAGCGCGGCGGCCCGGGCTGCACCCTGGCCACCTGGCAGAACCTCACCGGCGTGTACGTCGACCACTGGATGATGGTCGACTTCGCCGGAGTGGTGGACATGGCGGACGCCATCGGCGGTGTCCCGGTCTGCGTCAACCAGAACGTGTGGGACCGGCCGCTGTCCGGCCAGCGGGGCGGCTCCGGACTGAAGCTGAAGGCCGGCACGCACAAGGTGCAGGGCAAGGAGGCGCTGCAGTGGCTGCGCACCCGCCACGCCTGGGGCAGTGACCCGCTGCGCGCCAAGGCGCAGCACATGTACATGAACGCCATGATCCGGACGCTGAAGGAGCAGAACGTCTTCACCGACACCGGCCGCCTGATGGGCCTGGCCGAGGCGGGCACGAAGGCGCTGAAGGTGTCCGAGGAGATCGGCACGGTCAAGGAGCTGTACGACGTCGGCATGCAGCTGAAGTCGGTCCCGACCAACCGCATCACGATGACGACGATGCCGTGGATCGAGGACCCCCTGAACCGCAACCACCTGGTGCCCAAGCCGGAGGACGCCGACAAGATGTGGGCGATGCTCCGCGACGACGTCTCCTTCGACAAGGCCGGAAAGGCACGCGCGGACGCGGGCTCGGATCCGGCCCCGGCATCGGTGGAGGCCACGGGTCCGGCCGCCGCGCCGGCCGCCGGACTGTCGGTCACCGTCGTCAACGGGACGGCGAGCGACGAGCGGCCCGCCGTTGCGGGGCGGGCCGCCGCGATCGTGGCGGCGCTTCAGCAGGAGGGCTTCACCCGGGCCGTCGCCGCGAGCCGGCAGGACCCGCACGCCCGCACCCAGGTGACGTACCCGAAGAGCACCGGGGAACAGGGCCGTGCCAACGCGCTGTCGGTGGCGAAGGCGGTCGGCATCCCGAGCAGCCAGGTGCGGGCCACGGACGACGTCACCACCACGCTGACGATCGGCAGCGACTGGCAGGAGGGCACGGCCTACCCGAAGCAGAAGGCGCCCGAGGCGGGCGACCTGCCCGACTCCGCGGACGCGCTGAGCGCGGACAAGACGGAGTGCATGGACGTGTACAAGCCGTACCAGTGGTGATCACGTTCGCGGCATGAGAGAGCGGGGCCCGCCGTCCGGGAGGACGGCGGGCCCCGCTTCGTGCCGGGGGGGCGGGTCAGCTCGCGGCGGCGTCGGCGCGCACCGCGGGGCGCCGGGAGGCGATGACCTTCTTCGCCAGCGCCCGCGGGCTGGTCAGGAAGCCCCAGCCCCACGACATGTGCATCGTGGCCAGCGCCACGGGGATCCGGAGCCGCGCCTTCAGGGGCAGGCCCTTGCCCGCGGGGACCGAGCCGAGCAGGATCGCCGCAAGATAGCCGCCGGGCACCACGAAGCCCCACGGCGTCAGCAGGGCGCCCACCAGGACGCCGGCGCCGATCGCGCACACGGCGGTCGGCGGGGCGAGGTAGCGCAGGTTGATCGAGCCCTCGTGGTAGCGGGCCACCACGTGCCGCCAGCGGCCGTAGTCCTTGTACTGCTTGGCCAGCGCCTTCACGCTCGGCCGCGGCCGGTACGACACCTTCAGCTCGGGCGAGAACCAGATCAGCCCGCCGGCCTCACGGATGCGGAAGTTCAGCTCCCAGTCCTGGGCGCGGATGAACTCCACGTTGTAGCCGCCCTGCTGCTCCAGCGCCTCGCGCCGGAACACACCCAGGTAGACGGTCTCGGCCGGGCCCGCCTGGCCACCGGTGTGGAAGGCGGCGTTGCCGACCCCGATCTTCGAGGTCATCGCGGCGGCGACCGCGTGCTCCCAGTCGTTCTCGCCCTCGGCGTGCATGATGCCGCCGACGTTCTGCGCGCCGGTCTCCTCCAGGAGCCGTACGGCGGTCGCGATGTAGTTCGGCGAGAGCATGCCGTGCCCGTCGACGCGGACGACGATCGGATGCCGGGAGGCGTTGATCGCGGCGTTCAGCGCGGCGGGCGTACGGCCGGTGGGGTTGGGGACGGTGTGGACACGCGCGTCTTCGGCCACGAGCTCGGCGGCGATCTCGTCCGTGCGGTCCGTGGACGGACCGAGGGCGATCACGACCTCCATCTCGCCGGCGTACTCCTGCGCGAGGATCGCTTGGACTGCTCCCCGCAGATGCCGCTCCTCGTTGAGGACGGGCATGATCACGGAAACGGCGGGGTGCCGCACGTCGGGATTGGCGTTCATAGGGGGCTCACGTTACCGCGAACGGGGGACACCGTTGCGCGCCGCCGGGGCGGTGGCGCGGGCCGCAGATCGTATCGGCCTACGGTTTCACGGATCCCACGTACGGCCGTCGTCCGGAGGTGCCCCATGCCCACGCCGCCGCGGTCCCCTCGGTCCGGCGCCGCTCCCCCCCGCCGCCCCCGGCCCCCCGCTCCCCGCCGC
>NZ_WWIC01000279.1:0-410 GCF_009872555.1 Streptomyces sp. SID5643 | reverse complement strand
AGCAGCGCGAACTCCAGCTCCGGCAGGTCACCGTCCGGGTTGCACATCGAACGGCCGCCCTGGAACGCCTTGATGTCCCAGAAGTCCGCCCACGACTCCGGCTTTTTGCCCCCGAACGCGTCCGTCCGGTACGCCATACAGGCACCGTAGAAGCTGCTGCCGACGGCATGGTCGGTGATCTGGTTCTCGGGAATCTTCGCGCTCTTCACGCTCTTGATCCGGTCGAGGTCCAGCGCCTCCAGGGCGTCCTGCTTGACGTACTTGGTGTGCGACATCATCGAGTTGTTGATCAGGTCGCACTGCGGGCGGCCCTGCTTGATCTGCGCCAGCAGCGGGGCATCGTCCAGGTTCAGCACCTTCACCTGGATGCCGGTCTCCTGCGTGAACGGCGTGTAGATCGCCTTCTGCAG
>NZ_WWIC01000029.1:0-39033 GCF_009872555.1 Streptomyces sp. SID5643 | reverse complement strand
CAGGGCGGCACGGGTGGGCGATGGGGGTCCCCCTGCTCGAGCAAGCCGAGAGCTTGGGGGAGGCACCCCGCTCCGCCCGGGTTGCGGGCCCACCCGGCTCAGCGGCAACCGCCCTTGCCCTTCAGGCGCCGTAGTACCTCCGCAACCGCTCCTGCGCTCCCTCGCGCGTGCCCACCCGGTCCAGGCCCAGCAGCGCCGCCCCCAGCACCGGGCTCGCCGTCACCACCTGGGGGACCGCCTTGGGGGCGCGCTCCGTGAGCAAGCGGGCGATGTGGTCGTTCAGTTGCGGATGACGGGCCGCCAGGACGCCGCCGCCGAGGAGGACCGGGGTCTCCTCGGACAGCAGGTCCAGGCGGGTCAGAGCGACGACGGCCATGGCGACCACCTCCTCGGCCTGGCGTTCCACGACCGCCCGGGCGACCGGGTCACCACCGGAGGCCGTCGCGAAGAGGACCGGAGTCAGCTCGTGGCGCCGCAGGGGCGGGAGGTGCTCCAGGTGCAGGGCCTCGATGAGGGCGTACACGGTGGGCAGGCCGAAGTGGGCGGGGAGGGTGCGGGCGAGGGCGGTGGGGGCGCCACGGCCGTCCTCCGCCCGGGAGGCGTACCAGAGGGCCTCCTCGGACAGGCCCCAGCCTCCGCCCCAGTCGCCCGAGACCCGGCCGAGGGCCGGGAAGCGGGCGGTGCGGCCGTCGGGGCGCATGCCCACGCAGTTGATGCCCGCGCCGCAGACGACCGCCACGCCCCGGGGCTCGGTGACACCGGCCCGCAGGATCGCGAAGGTGTCGTTGCGGACCGTCACCGTCGCGCCCCACCCGCGGGCGTGCAGAGCCGTCGCCAGGTGTTCCTCCTCGACGGGGAAGTCGGCGTTCGCCAGGCACGCCGAGACGTGGGTGACCGAGGTGAGCCCGGCGGTGGTGAGGGCCCGGGTCACCGTCTCGGCGAGGTCGTCCATCGCCCTGTCCACGCCCACGGCCGGTGGACGGAATCCGCCCCCGCGTGCTGTGGCCAGGACCTCTCCGTCCGACGTCACGATCGCGACGTCGGTCTTGCTGTTCCCCGCGTCGACGGCGAGGACGGTCAGGCCCACGCCAGGTGCTCCCGGTTGTGTGCGATCAGCCGGTCGGTGAGCGTCTCGGCGTACGCGTACTGGCCGATGAGGGGGTGGGAGAGCAGGGCGCGGAAGACGCGGTCCCTGCCGCCGTGCAGGGCGGCTTCGAGGGCCAGGTGCTCGTAGGCGGTGACGGCGGCCATCAGGCCCGCGTAGAGGGGGTCGACCGGGTGGACGGGGAGGGGGGCCGCGCCCTTGGCGCCCACGGCCGCCTGGACCTCGATCACCGCGTCGTCGGGGAGGAAGGGGAGCGTGCCCCGGTTGTACGTGTTCACCACCTGGTACGGCGTGCCCCCGCCGCCCAGCAGGGCCGCGGCCAGGTCCACCGCCGCCTCCGAGTAGAAGGCACCGCCCCGCCCGGCGAGCAGCTCCGGCTTCTCGTCCAGGTCCGGATCGGCGTACAGGGCCAGCAACTCGCGTTCCATGGCCGCCACTTCGGCTGCCCGGGGCGGCTTGGTCCGCAGCTCCCGTACGACGTCGTCGTGCGCGTAGTAGTAGCGCAGGTAGTAGGAGGGGACCACACCCAGGGTGTCGAGCAGGGGGCGGGGCAGGCGGAGGTCGGCCGCGATCCGGTCGCCGTGTTCCCCGAGCAGCTTCGGCAGGACGTCCTCGCCCTCCGGGCCGCCCAGGCGTACCGCCGTCTCCCAGGTCAGGTGGTTGAGGCCCACGTGGTCCAGGTGGATCCCGGAGGGCGCGACCGACAGCAGCGCCGCGAATTTGCGTTGCAGGCCGATCGCGACGTTGCACAGGCCCACCGCCTTGTGGCCCGCCTGGAGCAGGGCACGGGTCACGATGCCGACCGGGTTGGTGAAGTCGATGATCCAGGCGTGAGGGTTGGTGCGGCGGACGCGGTCCGCGATGTCCAGGACGACCGGGACCGTGCGCAGGGCCTTCGCCAGGCCGCCGGCGCCCGTGGTCTCCTGGCCCACGCAGCCGCACTCCAGGGGCCAGGTCTCGTCCTGCTGACGGGCCGCCTGGCCGCCGACGCGGAGTTGCAGGAGGACCGCGTCCGCGCCGTCGACCGCCTCGTCGAGGTTGTCCGTCGTGGTGATGCGGCCCGTGTGGTCCTGGCGGGTGAAGATGCGGCGGGCCAGGCCGCCCACCAGCTCCAGGCGGTCCCGGGCGGGGTCCATCAGGACCAGTTCCCCGACGGGCAGGGTGTCCCTCAGGCGGGCGAAGCCGTCCACGAGTTCGGGGGTGTAGGTCGAGCCTCCGCCGACCACGGTGAGTTTCACTGAGGGGTCCCTCGCTTCCAGGCGCCCGGGACGACGATCATCGGCCGGGGGTCCGGGGGTCGGCCCCCGGGGAGATGCTGCATGTGTGTCTAACCCTTTACTCCGGTGAGCGTGACGCCCTCGACGAACGCCTTCTGGGCGAAGAAGAACACGAGGATCACGGGGGCCATGACCAGCACCGTGGCGGCCATGGTGAGGTTCCAGTCGGTGTGGTGGGCGCCCTTGAACGACTCCAGGCCGTAGGAGAGCGTCCAGGCGCCCGGGTTCTCCGAGGCGTAGATTTGCGGGCCGAAGTAGTCGTTCCAGGCGTAGAAGAACTGGAAGAGGGCGACGGCGGCGATGCCCGGCCTGGCCATCGGGAGGACGACCTTCAGCAGGGTGCGCAGGTCGCCGCAGCCGTCCACCTTGGCGGCGTCCACGTACTCGTCGGGGATCGTCGTCAGGAACTGGCGCAGCAGGAAGATGGAGAACGCGTCGCCGCACGCCATGGGGATGATCAGCGGCCAGAGCGAGCCGGACAGGTCCAGTTGCTTCGCCCAGAACAGGTACATCGGGATGACGACCACCTGCGGCGGCAGCATCATCATCGAGATGACCAGCATCAGGGTCAGATTGCGGCCGGGGAAGCGGAACTTGGCGAGGGCGTAGGCCACCGGGACCGAGGAGACCACCGTCAGCGCCGTGCCCAGGAACGCGTAGAACAGGGTGTTCCGCCACCAGGTGAGGAAGCCCGGGGTGTCGAAGACCCGTCGGTAGTTGTCCCACTCCCAGGTGTGCGGGATCAGGTCGCGGCTGAGCGCCTGGCTGTCGCTCATGAGGGAGGTGAGGAAGACGAAGACGAAGGGGAGGGTGAAGAAGAGGGCCGCCGCGATGCCGAGGGAGTGGATGGCGATCCATTCCAGCAACGCCCTCCGGCGTGCCGTGCGTTCCGCGGGGGGAGGCGGCGCCTTCAGGTCCGGGGGTTTGTCGAGTACCTGCGTCATCGTTCACCTGCCTGGATCAGTCCGCCCCTGCGGCGCATCAGGAGTGCCGTGAAGGCCATGGAGAGGGCGAAGAGGACCAGGGCGACCACGCAGGCCGAGCCGTAGTCGAAGCGCTGGAAGCCCAGGTTGTAGACGAGTTGGGGGAGGGTGAGGGTCGACTTGTCGGGGTAGCCCGGCTCGAACAGCGTGCCCGCCCCCTGGATCACACCCGAGGCGACCTTCCCGGCGATCAGAGGCTGTGTGTAGTACTGCATGGTCTGGATCACGCCGGTGACGACCGCGAACATGACGATCGGCAAGATGTTCGGGAGCGTCACGTAGCGGAAGCGCTGCCAGGCCGTCGCGCCGTCCAGTTCCGCCGCCTCGTACTGCTCCTTGGGCACGTCGAGCAGGGCGGCCATGAAGATGACCATCAGGTCGCCGATGCCCCACAGGGCCAGGAGGGTCAGGGCCGGCTTCGACCAGACCGGGTCGTTGAACCAGCCCGGGGCCGGCAGCCCGGTCTTCTCCAGAAGGGAGTTGACCGGGCCCGTACCGGGGTTGAGGAGGAAGGCGAAGGCCATGGTGGCCGCCACGGGCGGGGCCAGGTACGGCAGGTAGAAGAGGGTGCGGAAGACGCCCGTGGCCGTCTTGATCCTGGTGATCAGCAGGCCCACGCCCAGGCCGAAGGCGACCCGGAGCGTGACCATGACGACGACCATCCACAGGGTGTTGCGCAGGGCGGGCCAGAACAGGGGGTAGTGCTCGAAGACGTACGTCCAGTTCTTCGCGCCGCTCCACACCGGCGGCCGGAAGCCGTCGTAGCGCATGAAGGAGAAGTAGACGGTGGAGACCAGGGGGTAGGCGAAGAAGACCGTGAAGCCGATCAGCCAGGGGGAGAGGAAGGCGAGGGTGCGCAGGGCCGAGCGGCGGTGTTTCGCCCGCAGCGTGTAGGTGCTCATGCTGCCCGTCGCCTACTTCGCCTGCGCGATGTCCGTGTCGATCTGTGCCGCCGTCTTCTTCAGACCGGCCTTGAGATCGGTCTCCTTGCCGCTTTCGTAGTCGTAGCCGAACTGCTGGATCGTGGTGAGGTAGACACCGCCGTTGACGGAGGCGGGGGCCGTGGTGGAGTTCGGGTCGGCGGCGATCTCCAGGAACGTCTTGAAGCGCGGGTCGTACTTCAGCTTCGGCGACTTCAGGGCCGCGAGCGTCGAGGGCACGTTGTGGATGGCGTTGGAGAAGTTCACCACCGCGTCCGTGTCCGTGGTCATGTACTTCACCAGCTCCCAGGCCGCGTTCTGCTTCTTGCTGGTGGCGGCGACACCGGCGATGGTGCCGGTGATGTAGCCCTTGCCGTACTCGTCGGCCCGGTCGTCGGGGACGGGCAGCGGGGCCACGCCGATGCCGAACTTCGGCTTGGCGTCCAGGGCCATGCCCAGGCGCCACTCGCCGTCGAGCTGCATGGCGACCTGGCCGGTGTGGAAGGGGTGCTTGGGCCCCCACTCGTCGCCGAGCCCGGCGCGGTAGGTCTCCAGCCTGCGGTAGCCGCCGAGTGTGTCGACCAGCTTCTTCTGCATCGTGAACGCGGCCTCGAAGGCCGGGTCCTGGGCGACGTTCGACTTGCCGTCCTTGTCGAAGTACGTGGGGGAGAACTGGCCGAGGTAGTGCTCGGTGGTGGTCTCCCAGCCGTGGTAGTTCGGCATGAAGCCGAGCTGCTCGTACGTGTCGCCCCGGGGGATCGTCAGCTTCTTCGCGACCCGCTCGAATTCCGACCAGGTCTTCGGCGGGGCGGTGATGCCCGCCTTCTTGAACGCCGTCTTGTTGTAGTAGAGGCCGTACGCGTCACCGAGAAGGGGGACCGCGCAGCGGTTGCCCTCGAACCGGGTGTACTCGTTCATGGCCTTCGGGAAGGTCTTCTGCGGGTCGATGCCCGACCTCTCGAAGAAGGGGTCGAGATCCACGAGGGCGCCCGAGGAGCAGAACTTCCCGACGCTGTTCGTGGTGAACGACGAGATCACGTCCGGGGCCTTGGCCCCGCCGGCGCGCAGGGCCTGGTTCATCTTGTCGTCCGTCATGTTGCCGACGACGTCGACGTGGATGTCGGGGTGCGCCTTCTCGAATCCGGCGACCAGGTCCTTGACGGCCTTCACCTCCGACGGCGCGCTCCAGGCGTGCCAGAAGGTGATGGTCGTCTCCTTGGAGGCGTCGTCGCTCGCGCCCGCGCCGGACTGGCCGGTGCACGCGGTGGCGAGGAGGGCGAGGGAGGCGGAGGCGGCGACGGCGATGGCGGCTTTTCCGGATATTCCGGGCATGACAGAGCTCCCTGGGCACGGGGGAAGAGGAAGGGAATCGCGGGAGGGGGGTGGGTCAGCGGGAGGTGTCGAAGACCTCGTCGCGTGTCGTCGCGAGCGCGCTCTCCAGCGCGCCGCGCAGCACGGGGTGTTCACGGACGTCGCCCACGACCAGGCGCGGGCGGGACGCGGCCAGCTCTTCCAGTTCGGTCTGGACGAGGGCGCGCAGCGGTTCGCCGCCCGAGGTGAGGGACGCGCCGCTCAGCACGACGAGCTCGGGGTCGAGGACCGAGACCAGGGAGGCCAGACCGGTGGCCAGCCGGGTCGCGTAGGCCCGCAGGAGGTGCCGGTGGGCGTCGTCGCCGGCCTGTGCCGCCCGGGCCAGCAACCGGGCGGCGGCCTCGGCGTACGGGCCCGGCGGGATGTCCTCGATGCCGAGCTCGCGGGCCAGGCGCGGGACGGCCTGGGAGCCGGCCAGCTCCTGGTAGCCGCCGCTGTTGGCCTTGGTGACCTGGCGGACCAGGGGGGTGCCCGGCACCGGCAGGAAGCCGACCTCGCCGGCGCCGCCGGTCCAGCCGCGGTGCAGCCGGCCGCCGAGCACCAGGGCGGCGCCCAGGCCCTCCTCGTTCCACAGCAGCACGAAGTCCGCGTGGCCCCGGGCCGCTCCGAGGCGCTGCTCGGCGAGCGCGACCAGGTTGACGTCGTTCTCGTACTCGAACGGCATCGGCAGGGCGGCGGCGAGCTCCTCCAGCAGGGTGGGGGAGTGCCAGCCGGGGAGGTGGGAGGCGTAGCGCAGCCGTCCGGTGGTGGGGTCGAAGGCGCCGGGGGTGCCGATGACGAGGCGGTGGACGTCGTCCCGGGCGAGACCGGCCGCCTTCACGGCTCCGTCCAGGGCGTCGGTGACCTGCTGGACGACCGGGGTGCCGGTGCGCCTGCCGGGGGTGGGAAGTTCGAAGCGGCCGACCGTGCGGCCGGTGATGTCGGCGATCGCGGCGAGGATCCGCTGGGGGGTGACGTCGAGCCCGGCGGCGTGGCCGGCCGCCGGATTGACCTCGTAGAGCTGGGCGCTCGGGCCCGGCCGGCCTGCGGTGGTGCCGGTGGCCAGGACGAGACCCGCCGCCTCCAGCCGGGACAGCAGCTGGGAGGCGGTCGGCTTGGACAGGCCGGTGAGCTTGCCGATCCGGGTGCGGGACAGCGGTCCGTGCTCCAGCAGCAGGTCCAGGGCGGCCCGGTCGTTCATGGCGCGCAGGACGCGCGGGGTGCCCGGCGTGCCGGCGGTTCCTGCCATGCGTGTCCACACCTGCCCTTCGGCTGCTCAGCTTCTCAGTGATCAGGCGGGGAAGTCCATCGGACGGCTGCCCCCTGGCCACTGTTAGGAAAGTTTCCTATCGATGGGGAGGAAGGTAAGCCCGGTGCCGCATGGCCGTCAATAGGGGACGCCCTGTCGTCATCCGGACATGCGAGAGGGCGGCACCCGGAGAACCGGATGCCGCCCTGTGTGTGAGGAGTTGCCGCTACTTCGTGGTGCTCGTCGGCGCGGGCGGCGCGAGCGGGGACGCCGCCGCCGACTGCGGGGACGTCGCGTTCGCGTACACCGACGGGGCGGCCATCCCCGCCGTCGGGTCGGCCGGCTGCTCCTCCGCCGGGGCCGTGGCGCCGCCGACGATCCGGATGCCCGCCGCGTCGAAGGCCCGCTTGATGCGCCAGCGCAGCTCGCGCTCCACGGTCAGGGACTTGCCGGGCATCGTCTTGGCCGTGACCCGCACGACCATGGAGTCCAGCAGCACGCTGTCCAGGCCGAGGACCTCGATCGGGCCCCACAGCAGCTCGTTCCAGGGCTCCTCGGCGCCCATCTTCTCGGCGACCTCGTCCAGGGTGGCCTTCACCCGGTCCAGGTCCTCGCCGGAGTGGACCGTGACGTCGACGTTGGCCGTCGCCCAGCCCTGCGAGAGGTTGCCGATGCGCTTCACCTCACCGTTGCGGACGTACCAGATCTCGCCGCCCTCGCCCCGCAGCTTGGTCACGCGCAGGCCCACCTCGATCACCTCGCCGGAGGCGACGCCCGCGTCGACCGTGTCGCCGACGCCGTACTGGTCCTCCAGGATCATGAAGACGCCGGACAGGAAGTCCGTGACGAGGTTGCGGGCGCCGAAGCCGATCGCCACACCGGCGACACCGGCCGAGGCCAGCAGTGGGGCGAGGTTGATCTGGAAGGTGCCCAGGATCATCAGGGCGGCGGTGCCGATGATCAGGAACGACGCCACCGAGCGCAGCACCGAGCCGATGGCCTGCGAGCGCTGCCGACGGCGTTCGACGTTGACCAGCAGTCCGCCCAGCGCGCTGCCGTCCACGGACTGCACGCTCCGGTTCATGCGGTCGATCAGCTTGGTGATCGCCCGGCGCACGAAAACCCTCAGCACCGCCGCTATCACCACGATGAGCAGGACCCTGAGACCGATCGCGAGCCACGTCGACCAGTTCTGCTCGACCCAGCCGGCGGCGTTCGTCGCGCTCTCCTGGGCGTCCTGGAGCGAGGGCACTCTCGGGGTCTGCGAGTCCGAGGGGGTCGGCGACGGCGACGGACCGGCGGCGAGCAGGACGGCGTCCGCAGGGGACAGGGACACGGCAGGTACCTCCAGGTGCAGCGGTCTGCCCCGGCGCGGTGGTTCACGGGGTCAAGGTCACGGCTGGGTCACCGAAGGGGCAGAACCACCACACTAACGGGGCATTGTGTGTGCTTCGGCAGGATGTGTGAAGGAGAGACCGTGCTCACCTGGGCTTGAACAGGCCATGGTCCGGGGGATGAATCAGATGTGGTCGAAAACACTCCCAGCCCGTTACGGGGACATGGTGGCGCTTCCACCAGGCATGAGGGGAAACTGGCTACGAATCGTCCCGGCGCGAGCCACGCGCCGCCGGCGTCCAAGGAGGCATCCGTGCCGCATGTCCTGGTCCTCAACGCGTCGTACGAGCCGCTAGGTGTCGTACCGCTCCGCCGCGCGCTCGTCCTCGTCCTCGAGAACAAGGCCGTATGCCTCGAGGAGTCCGGCGCCTTTCTGCACAGCGCGACCGTCACAGTCCCCGCACCCAGCGTGGTCCGGCTCAAGCGATTCGTCCGGGTTCCCTATCGGGGGCCCGTTCCTCTGACCCGCCGGGCACTGTTCGCCCGCGACGGGGGCCGGTGCATGTACTGCGGTGGCGTCGCAACCAGCGTCGACCACGTCATCCCGCGCAGCCGCGGGGGCAAGCACGTCTGGGACAACGTGGTGGCGTCCTGCCGCCGCTGCAACCACGTGAAGGCCGACCGGCACCTCTTCGAGATCGGCTGGCGGCTGCGCCACAAACCCGCCCCGCCGTCCGGCCTGGCCTGGCGCATCATCGGGACCGGCCACAGGGATCCGCGCTGGCTGCCGTACTTGCAGCCGTACGGCGCGGAGGACGCCATGGCCCGGATCGACGGCATTTCCGCCTGACGATCCGGGCCTTCGCATGCCCGGGGTGCGGCCGGCCGGTCAGGTCCGGGGCCCCTCCGGCCGCGCCCCGCGCACGGCGTAGAGGGCGGTGCCGGCCACGAAGGCCGCGCCGGCCGCGAGCCAGGCTCCCGGCTGGGGGCCCGGCTGCATCGGCCATGCCCACACCGTGACCGCGGAGCCGCGCACCCCGCTCGAGGCCAGAACCACCGAGCCGACGTAGCAGAACGGCGGCAGCCAGCTCAGGCGGGCGCCCAGCACGACGGACGCGGCGGCCGTGACGCCGACGCAGCCCAGGGTGTTGCGGATCATGGCCGGGGGGCCGAAGGTGGTCGCGTCCCCGAGCACGGCGAGCGGCAGCAGTGCCGCCGCGAGCGCGGTGAGGGCCAGCAGCTGGGTCAGCCGCCGCGGCCACCAGGGACGTACGGCCGTCCGGTCCAGCTCGTCGGAGGGGGTATGCAGGCTCACTCCGATCACCGCGGCGGCCAGCAGCGGGGACAGGGCCACGATCGGCACCCGCTCGTCGGTGTCGAGGTAGGTGTCCATCCGCTCCGCCGCCCACACCGCGAACCCGACGGTCCCGGCGAGCGCAGCGAGGGTGCGGGGAACGATGCGGGAGCGGGCGTAGAGGAAGCCTCCGAAAGTGCTCACAGCGCCGGCACCCCCCTTGCGTCGCAGTCGCCCGCCGTTGCGAAGTACGCCGACAGCCACGCCCGCCGCTCGTCCTCGTCCATCGCCGTCAGCCGGGCTCGCGCCGCCAGCCGCCGCCGCAACTCCGCCTGCTGGGCCTCGTCACCGGCGGCGTCTTGCTCGTCGAACGTCTTCTCCATGGGGCTGGGCGCCAGATAGTGGGTCACCGCGTCGTCCGCCGTGTGCACCCGCGCGTCCATCGCCCCGCAGTCCATCCGGTCCTGCAGCGCCTGCACGGCCTCCCAGGCGTACTGCCCCGGATCGGTCAGCCGCCCCCGCACCACCGACCAGCCCAGCGGCATCAGCATCGGCAGTTCCGCCTCGTCCCGACCCGGGCGGCCCTGCCGGTCCTCGAACCGCACCGGCACGTTCCGCACTCCCTCCAGGCGGCCGGTGATCCCCGACAGGGCGGCCGTCACCTGCGGCAACAGCTTCTCGTACCGAGCGTTGACGCAGATCTGGGGGCTGGTGGAGGTGTCGCACACCTGCCGGCTCCCGGCGGGGTTGGTGCGCCACACCCCGTCCCCGGCCTGCACCAACAGCGCGCCCGCAGCCGTCGCCGCCGCCAGCGGCAGCAGGGCCGTGTACCGGCGCCGGGCGGTGTGGGCCAGCACCACGGCCGCCGCGAGACCCGCGGTCCACAGCGCCACTGCCGCGGGCTGCCACGCGACCGGCACCGTGTCCGTGCGGACCGGGAACGCCGGGTTCAGCAGGCGACCGGACCCCTCGCGGACCGTCGACGCCATGCCCAGGACGACATACCCGGCCAACGCCAGCAGCGGCGTCGCCAGCCGGGAGGCCACCACCCGCCCCACGACCTGACCTGCCACCGCTGCCGCCGCTGCCGCCGCCATGTCCGCCGGCAGCAGATCGAAGTAGGGCCGGTCACCGGTGGCGTACGGCCAGGTGGCCAGCAGCGCACCCGCCGCGGCGGCCCCGTACCCGGCGGCCGTCCACAGCGCGACCGGCAGCGCCGCCACCACGAACCGGGCCAGCGGCCCGCGCGACACCGTCCCCCACAGTTCCTCCGTACGACGCCGGCGCTCCCGTCCGCCCTGCCAGCAGCCCGCGGCCGAGGCCAGGGGAAGGACGATCAGCATCCCCTCGTGCAGCCGTGACCGGGTCTCCGTCCAGCCGCCCTGCCACTGCTCGGCCGACCCCGCCAGCAGCACACCGAGGGTCAGGAAGACGGCCGCTCCGGCCCAGGGCGCGAAGCCGTGGACAGCTTCGGCGCGCAACGGGTGCGGCGCCCGGCGCGGGCGGCCCGTGCGCCGCGGCGTGGTCCGCCGCTCCGACACGAGGGTCATCGCGCCGCCTCCCCGAGGGCCGCTGCCTGGCGCGGCCGGGCGCGGTGGGCGCGCAGCGCTGCCGTGTACCCGCGCTCGATAGGGTTGTCGCCGACGCAGTCCGTGGCGTCGCCCAGCCCGGCGAGGGAATCCGGGGTGCCCCGGTAGGCGACCCGGCCCCCCTCGATGAGGGTGACCTCCGTGCAGGCAGCCGCCACGTCCTCCACCAGGTGGGTGGAGACGATCACGGTCGAGGAGGCGCCCAGTTCGCGCAGCAGTTCACGGAACTCCACGCGCTGCTCCGGGTCCAGGCCCGCGGTCGGCTCGTCGAAGAGCAGCACTCGGGGGTCGTTGACGATGGCCTGCGCGATGCCGACGCGGCGGACCATGCCGCCGGACAGCGTGCGCACCTTCGCGTCGATGCGGTCGGCGAGGCCGACGCGGGCGACGGCCCGCTCGACGGCGTTCGGGGTGACGGCCGCGGGCATCTCCTTGAGCCAGGCCACGTACGCGACGAACTCCCGCACAGTGAAGCCCGGGTAGTAGCCGAACTCCTGCGGCAGGTAGCCCATCCGGCGGCGGACTTCGCCGCGCCGCCGGTGGTCGCCGGCGTCGTGGCCGAGGATCTCCACCCGGCCGCCGGACGGTTCGGCGACTGTGGCTAGCACGCGGATCAGCGAGGTCTTGCCGGCGCCGTTCGGGCCGAGCAGCCCGTGCACGCCCGGGCCGAAGTCGAGGTCCACCGAGTCCAGGGCGACGGTCCTGCGGTGCCGGACACGCAGGCCGGTGACCCGGATGCCGACCGGCTCCGCGGGCCGGGAACGTGAGGGGTGGGGGGCCGTGGTCAACGCATCTCCAGGAAGTGGTGGGCAGGGCGGCGCGTGGCCAGCACGGCGGCGCACAGGACGGCAGCCGCCGCCCAGCCGCCCTGTGCCGGGGCGCCGTCCAGGAAGGACGACAGTCGCTCGGACAGATGTGCGGTGAGCCGTCCGCCCGGGGCGGCGAGCACCGGACCGAGCACGGCGCACAGCCAGCCGCCGCCGGTCACGGCCGTGGCCGTGCGGACGCCGACGTGGCCGGCCAGCGTCAGCGAGGCCAGCGTCAACGCGAGACCCGGCAGCAGCCAGGCGGCGGCGCCCGGGGCGTCCGAGGACGGCAGCAGGGCCCCGGCCAGGGTCAGCAGCGGCAGGCTCACCGCCAGCACGGCGGCGGTCCGCGTCAGCACCAGCCGCAGCCCGGCCGACGGGGTGGCCGCGGCGATCTCGTGCAGCGGGTCGGCGTGCGGCCCGTAGGACAGGGCGACACCGGCGACCGGCAGGACTGGGGCGAGGGCCAGCAGCCAGGGCCGCGCGTCCGGGAGGCCGCCCGCATGGGCCAGGGCGACGGCTCCCACGGCCACCAGCAGCACGGCCGGCAGCCACGCCCCGCGCACGGCCGGGCCGGCCGCCCAAAGGATGCGGGCGGGGCGCGAGCCCGGTGCCCACGGACGGGCCCGGTGCGCCTTCCGCGCCGCCGCTGGTGCGCGGGGCGCCGCCTTCGCCGCGTGCGAGGCACTCGGCACGGCCTCGCGTGCGTCGCCCAGCACCGCTTCCCGGACCTCGGCCAGCACCAGCCCCGCCGCCGTCCCGCGCACCGCCCGCGACACACGGGCCGCGCAGGTGCCGCAGCACTCCAGGTGCTTCTCCAGCGACCAGGCGTCCGACTCCGGCAGGGAGCCGTCCGCGTACCGGGTGACGAAGTGGTCGGGCGCGTGCCAGCCGGTCATGCCGGGCCTCCCATCGGCGACGGGCTCACCTGGGCGAGGGCCGCGCGCAGTTCGGCGCGGGCGCGCATCGCCCGGGACTTGACGGTGCCCTCGGGTATGCCGAGGAGCCGGGCGGTCTCGCGGGTGGTCAGCCCGTCGACGACCGTGGCGCGCAGCACTTCGCGCAGCTCGGGCGAGATCCTGTCGAGGGCGGTGCCCACGTCGCCGTACTCCAGCCCCGCCAGCACCCGGTCCTCGGCGGACGGCGCGGACGCCGTCGGCCGGCAGTCGTCCCCCGCCTCCTCCATCGGCGCCGTCCGCAGCCGCGCGGTTCGCTGCTGCACCCGCCAGGCGTCGACCAGGCGGCGCGCGGCGATCGTCCACAGCCAGCCGCCGGCGTCCTCGCCGCGGTGCGAGTCCGCGGACCGCCACACCGTGACGAAGGTGTCTTGCAGCACCTCACGCACGACCTCCGGATCGGCGCAGCGCCGGGTCAGCCGTGCGTACAGCCAGCCCGCGTGCCGGTCGTACAGCGCGGCCATCGCCGCCGAGTCCCCGCCCGCGACCCCCCGTAGCAGCGCCGCGTCCGAGTCCCCCTCGTCCGTCTCCCGGTGGCCCCCCATGGGGCGGAACAGTCTCACACTCCGTCTATCGACGGCCCCGGTGGCGCCGGTTCACGGCGCGACGGCGTACGCCTCCGCCGACCACAGCGAATACCCGTACGGGGTGGCCCGCTTGTCGCCCTGCACGCGCACGAAGCGCACGTCCTTCTCGTCCATGCGGACGTCCTCCCGGCCGCCCCGGCTGTCCCGGACCGTGGCGGCGGTGCGCCAGCGGCGGCCGTCCGGGGAGACCTGGACGCGGTAGGCCGAGGGGTGGGCGTCCTGCCAGTGCAGCGCGACCCGGCCGAGCCGCGCCGGGCGGGCCAGCTCGACCTGCCACCACGCGCCGTCGTCCGCCGGCGACGACCAGCGGGTCTCCGGGTCGCCGTCGTTCGCCGCCCGCGCGGGGAAGTCGGGCGTCTCGTCGCCCGAGGAGCGGGCGGTGCCGGAGCGGGCCAGGTCGGGACCGCCGGTGGGCGGGACGGCCCGGACGGCGAGGGTGCGGTCCGCCCCCGCGAAACCGAGCCGGACGTCGTGGGACCGCATCGAGGTGCCACCTTCCACGGTCACCTCGACCGGGACCTCCACCGTCGTGCCGCGCCGCACGGTCAGCTCGTCCCTCGGCACCCGGACCCGGACACCCTCGGGTGCCTCGGCGGTGAGCCGGCCGCGGGCGTCGGCGGGGCGCAGCGACCCGAGCCGGGCGGTCAGCCGCTCGGTCCGGCCGGTCTCGACGTCCGCCCGGTCCCGGGGCAGGCCGAGGGAGACGGCGGGGGAGTCGGTGAACCAGGGGATGAGGTGGCGTACGCGGGAGGGGGCGGCTCCGGTGATCCGCAGGGCGTCGGCCCGAGCCGCGAGCCGCACCTCGGTCGCTCCGGACCCGTCCAGCCGGCCCGCCTCCCGCCACCCGCGCCCCGGCACGTGCACCTCGACCCCGCCCTCGGTGCCCGGCTCGGTCAGGGCCGTCACGGCGGTCAGCGCACGGGGCCGCGGGAAGCGCAGGGTGCGGCCGTCGCCGGGGTTGCGGGGCGGCTCGTGGTCGATGCCCGACCAGGCCGCGTACGACTTCTGCGCCCGCTGGAGGAAGGGGTCCAGGACGTCCCGGCCGACCTCGACCGGCGCCGACTCCAGCCGGGCCCGCAGCACGCCGAGCCTGCGGTACGCCGTCCAGGCCGCCGCCGCGTCCCCGGAGCGCTGGGCGTCCAGCATGCCGAGCGCGGCCGTGCCCGCCTCGCCGTAGTCCGCCAGTTGCTCGGACCAGGGGCCCACCTCGGAGCCGAGCCCGGTGCCGTCCAGCCGCCGGGGCAGCTCGCGCAGCACGGTGAAGGCCTCGCGCAGCCGCCGCGCGGCGTCACCGCCGGTGTCCGCGCCGCCCGCCGTGCGCGACCTCCAGTACGCCTCGGTCAGCGGCCGCAGATACGCCGACTCCTCGTCGTCCAGGACCGACGAGGCGTCGTTGCCGGCGAGCGCGGCCAGGGCCTGCTCGCGGCGCCGGTCCCCGCCCGCGAGGTCGGCGATCGCGGCGCGCCAGGACTCCCCGGGGCGGTACGCACGCGGGTTCCAGGCGTAGTCGGCGGCGGTGAACAGCGGGATGCGGGACGCCTCCGGCTGCTGCATCGCGTTGGCGAGCAGGGCGGCCGAACCGGTCGCCACGGCCGGCTCGCGGCCCTGGTAGGGGCCGAGGAAGATGCGGCCGGGGGCGTAGTCGTTGACCGGGTAGTTGTCCATGGTGACCAGCGGATGCCCGAACGCCCTGCGCGCGTCGGCCAGTTCGCCGCCCGTGATGGTGCGGGGCACCACCCCGACACCCGTCCACGCCACTTCGACGCCCGCGGCCAGCTCGCTCGCCAGCGCCCGCCGGTAGTCGGTCGTGCCGTCCTCGTAGTACTCGGTCGGCATCAGGGACAGGCGTGCGGCGCCGGGGTGCCGTTCCGCCAGATGCCGGGCCACCGCGTTCGCCACCCGGGCCTGCGCCCGCGCCGCGGCCCCGGGGCCGGAGCCGAACCGGTCGGCGTCCGCCCCGCAGTGCCACTCGCTGTAGCTGACGTCCTGGAACTGGAGCTGGAACGCCCGGAAGCCCAGGGCCCACATCGCGTCCAGCTTGCGCGTCAGCGCCCGGACGTCGTCGTCCGACGCGAAGCACATCGCCTGGCCCGGGGCCACCGCCCAGCCGAGCGAGACGTGGTTGCGGCGCGCCCGCTCGGCCAGCTCCCGGAACCCGGCCCGCTGCCGCGCCGGGTAGGGCTCACGCCAGCGGGCCTGCCGGTAGAGGTCGTCGCCGGGGGCGTACAGGTAGCGGTTCTGCTTGGTGCGGCCCATGAAATCCAGCTGGGCCAGCCGCTGCCGGTGCGTCCAGGTGGTGCCGTAGAAGCCCTCGGTGATGCCGCGTACGGCGGTGCCGGGCCAGTCGCGGACGACGGCCGACGCGATCGTGCCGCCGCGGCGCAGGAGCTGCCGCAGCGTCTGCACGGCGTGGAAGAGGCCGTCCTCGCCGGTGCCGGTGAGGGAGACGCCGTCCGCGCCCACGGACAGGTCGTATCCCCCGGCGGGGAGGGCGTGCCGGTCGCCCGGGCGCGCGGGCTCCGTCCGCGCGTGTACGACCAGGGCGCCCGGCCCGGCCGTGTCCGTGATCCGGCGGGCACCGGCCTGCCGCAGCAGCGCGCGCAGGGCGTCGACCGCGCGGGGATCGGCTCGGGCGTCGGTGATCAGGGCGACCTCGTCCGGTACCGCCACCGGGGCGCCGTTCGCGCGCAGCGACTGCGGGCGCGGCCAGACGGAGAGGTCCGGTCCGGCTGTGTCGGGGGCCGTTCTGGCGGTCGCACCGGGGCCGGGCGGAGCCGACAGCGCGGCCGGCGGGGCCGCGAGGCTCCCGGCGACGACGGCGACCGCGAGGGCCGCGGCCCGCTTCCCACGCCGCAGTCCCACAGGCCCCTCCAGATGCGTTCCGACCGGCAAGGCGAGCCCACCACCCGCCCGGTGAAGGTGTCAACGAGAGTGGCCATTGTGGGTGAAATGCCGGAATCTGGAGAGTGTGGAGGGGAGTGGAATGTGAGCAGAAGCACGATGTTCGGCCCGGGGCGTCTGCCTTCGCCTCGACTGGGTAGGGCTGCGATGACCCGTTGAAAGCCGTACCCGACAAGGAGGCCCCCGTGGCTGCGATGACTTTCCTTCCGCTCCCGGCCCCGTCCAAACCCGTGGCGGACCAGTCCGCCGACCTCGACGACCCTCACCGTGCCGACCCCCGCTACTGCGTCTTCAGCTCCGAGAGCACCCACACCGAACTGCCGCTGACCAGCGAGCCCCCGCTGCCCGACGCCGAGCCCCTCACCAGTGAGCCGCCGCTCGCCGAAGCCGCTCCCCTGACCAGCGAGCCCCCGGCCTTCGTCCCGGACTTCACGAGGATGTAGATGACCGCACCCCGGCCGTCCGACCCGCCCTCCGAGGACCTGTCCCGCCTCGCCGCCCTGCACGGCGTCGCCACCTCCTACAGCCCGTCCCCGGACCGCTCGGTCGCGGCCTCGGCCACCGCGGTCACCCTGACCCTGGCCGCCCTCGGCGTGGACGCGAGCACGCCCGGCGCCGTACGCGCCGCGCTCGCGGCCCGCGAGGGGGAGCTGGGCGGACGGCTGCTGCCCCCGACCGTCGTCGGCTGGAGCGGCAGCCCCCCGGCCGCCCTGGCCGCGCTCCCCGGGGGAACCCGGCTGCGGATCGACACCGAGCAGGGCGAGAGCCGCGCCTCGGCGGACGGCCTCCCGCCCGGTGTCCACCGGCTGACCGCGAC
This sequence comes from Streptomyces sp. SID5643, assembly GCF_009872555.1. Lineage (NCBI taxonomy): Bacteria > Bacillati > Actinomycetota > Actinomycetes > Kitasatosporales > Streptomycetaceae > Streptomyces > Streptomyces sp. SID5643. Next base: position 21,864 of record NZ_WWIC01000029.1, on the reverse strand, counting down.
CACCCCCGACGGCCGCACCGCCACCGCCCACCTGATCGTCGCCCCGCCCCGGCTGCCCGCTCCCGCCGGACGCTCCTACGGACTCCTCGTCCAGCTCTACTCGCTGCTGTCCCGCCGCTCCTGGGGCATGGGCGACCTCGGGGACCTCGCCGAGCTGGCCGGCTGGGCCGGACGCTCGCTCGGCGCCGGATTCGTCCAGGTCAACCCGCTGCACGCGGCCGTGCCCGGAGCCCCCACCGATCCCTCTCCCTACCGCCCCTCCTCGCGCCGCTTCCCCGACCCGGTGCACCTGCGCGTCGAGGACGTCCCCGAGGCCGCCTACGTCGAGGATCCCGAACGCCTGCGCGCCCTGCTGGAGAGATCCGGGCGGCTGCGCGAAGCGGTGCTGGAGCAGGGCGCGTTGATCGACCGGGACGCCGTGTGGGAGCTCAAGCGGGAGGCGCTGGAGCTGCTCGCCGAGGTCCCGCTCGGTCCCGGCCGGCGCGCCGCCTACGGCGACTTCCTCGCCGGGCAGGGCCAGGCACTGGAGGACCACGCCACCTGGTGCGCGCTCGCCGAGGTGCACGGCTCCGACTGGCACCGCTGGCCGACCGGCCTGCGCGACCCGCGCTCGGCCGAGACCGCCCGGGCCCGCAACGGCCTGATGGACCGGGTCGACTTCTGGTCCCGGCTCGCCTGGCTCACCGACACCCAGCTGACCGCCGCGCAGCGCGCCGGTCGCGAGGCCGGGATGCCGGTCGGGATCGTGCACGACCTCGCGGTCGGCGTCCATCCCGGCGGCGCCGACGCCTGGGCCCAGCAGGAGTACTTCGCCGCGGGCATGTCCGTGGGAGCCCCGCCGGACGCCTTCAACGCGCGCGGCCAGGACTGGGGTCTGCCGCCCTGGCGCCCCGACCGGCTGGCCGCGTCCGGCTACGCCCCGTTCCGCGAGCTGCTGCGTGCCCTGTTCCGCTATGCCGGAGCGCTGCGCATCGACCACGTCATGGGCTTGTTCCGTCTCTGGTGGGTCCCGCAGGGCCACCCGCCCACCGAGGGCACCTACGTCCGCTACGACGCCGAGGCCATGCTCGCCGTCCTCGTCCTGGAGGCCTCCCGGGCCGGGGCGCTGGTGATCGGCGAGGACCTCGGCACCGTCGAACCGGGTGTGCGCGAGGCCCTGCGCGAGCGCGGGGTGCTCGGCACGTCCGTGCTGTGGTTCGAACGCGACTGGGACGGCGACGGCCGCCCCCTGCCCCCCGACGGCTGGCGCGCCGACTGCCTGGCCACGGCCACCACCCACGACCTGCCCTCCACGGCCGCCCGCCTCACCGGCGAGCACGTCGAGCTGCGCGACAGCCTGGGGCTGCTGACCAGGCCCCTGGAGGAGGAGCGCGCCGAGGCAGCCGCCGACGCGGGGGAGTGGCTGTCCCTGCTCTCCCGGCTCGGCCTGCTGCACGGCACGGGCGGCGGTGGCGACACGGCGTCGGAGGAGGCCGAGATCCAGGCCGTCCACCGCTTCCTGCTGCGCACCCCGGCCCGGATGGTCGGCGTCTGGCTCCCGGACGGCGTCGGCGACCGCCGCCCGCAGAACCTGCCCGGCACCTGGGACCAGTACCCGAACTGGCGCCTGCCGATCGCGGACGCGCGGGGACGGCCGGTGACGCTGGAGGACCTGGCGGCCTCGCCGCGGCTGCACGCGCTGATGGAGGTGCTCAGGGGCGAGGGCCACGAGGTCGGGGACGGTGGGCCGTGAGCCGAGGGCCTCTTACGGCACCCCGGGCGCGCGGCCCCGGTCGGCGTTGGATATTTTGACACCGTGGACAAGAAGAACGCCCTGCGCGCCGGCGCCCTGGCAGCCGGTACGACGCTGATGATGCTGCTCATGTCGTCCCCTGCGAGCGCGCTCACCCGCGACGACGGTGACGACCCCGGCCCGGGCCTGAGCGTCATCGAGACGCTGGGCCTCTTCGTCGTGGCCCCGATCGCGCTGTACCTGGTCATCCACGCCCTGGTGGTGATCGGCGACAAGTCGCACAAGAAGAAGGACCCGACCAGCTCCAACATCGCCACCAAGGCCGAGGCGAAGAGCGAAGTCAAGGCCTGACCCCGCGTTCCTCTTCGAGGGCGCCGTCGCGACATCCGCGACGGCGCCCTCGTCGTGTCAGGCCCTGTCCGTCCCGGCCAGCAGGTCCCGCAGCAGCCCGGCCAGCTGCCCGGCCCGCTCGGCGCCCAAGGCGGAGAGGGCCTCCGTCTGCACCGCGAGCCCCGCCCCGACCGCCTCGTCGACCACCGCGAGGCCCTCGTCGGTGAGCGTGACCTGCAACCCGCGCCGGTCGTGCGGGTCGGGGGAGCGGCGCAGCAGCCCCGCCCGCTCCAGCTTGTCCAGCCGTCCCGTCATGCCGCCGGTGGTGAGCATCAGCGTCGCGGAGAGCTGCCGGGGCGAGAGCGTGTAGGGCTCGCCGGAGCGGCGCAGGGTGGCCAGGACGTCGAACTCCCCGCGTGAGATGCCGAACTTCACGTACGCCCGCCCCACCTGCTCGCCGATCGCGTGCGAGAGCCGGTTGATCCGGCCGAAGACCTCCATGGCGGTGGTGTCGAGGTCGGGCCGGACCGTCGCCCACTGGCCGATGATCGCGTCGACGGGGTCCTTGCGCTGCTCCGGGCGTTCGTTCATGCCTCAGAGTATCGGCCGCCTCTCGGTGACCTGCAAGAAAGTAGCTTGACTGAAAGTAGCTTAGCGGTAAGCTACTTTCTGCCGACCTACTTCGAAGGGTGCTTCCCATGGCCATCTCCCGACCGGCCCTCATCACCCTCACCGCCCTCGCGCCCGTCTCCTGGGGCACGACCTACGCGGTCACCACCCAGTTCCTCCCGCCCGACCGCCCCCTGTTCACCGCCCTGGTGCGCGCCCTGCCCGCAGGCCTGCTGCTCCTCGCCCTCGCCCGGGTGCTGCCGCGTGGCGCCTGGTGGTGGAAGGCGGCCGTGCTCGGCGCGCTGAACATCGGCGCCTTCTTCCCGCTGCTGTTCCTCTCCGCGTACCGGCTGCCCGGCGGCCTTGCCGCGGTCGTCGGCTCGGCCGGGCCGCTGTTCGTGGCCGGCCTGTCGATGCTGCTGCTCGGGCAGCGGCCGTCGGCGCGCACGCTGGTGACCGGGGCCGTGGCCGCGTTCGGCGTCAGCCTTGTCGTGCTGAAGGCGGCCGGGTCGCTGGACACGCTCGGTCTGCTGGCGGCCGTCGCCTCCACGGCGTCGATGTCGACCGGCATCGTGCTCACCCAGCGCTGGGGCCGCCCCGAGGGCGTCGGGCCGCTGGTCCTCACCGGCTGGCAGCTGACCGCCGGAGGCCTGCTGATCGCACCGCTCGCCTTCCTGGTGGAAGGCGCGCCCCCGGCGCTGGACGGCCCGGCGGTCGGCGGCTACCTCTACCTCGCGGTGGCGAACACGGCTCTCGCGTACTGGCTGTGGTTCCGCGGCATCGGCCGCATGACCGCCACCCAGGTCACCTTCCTCGGTCCGCTCTCCCCGCTGACCGCGGCCGTGGTCGGCTGGGCGGCGCTCGGTGAGGTGCTGACACCGGTGCAGCTGGTCGGCATGGGGCTGGCGTTCGGAGCGACGGTGGCGGGGCAGTTCGTCACCCGGCCGTCGCGAACGCCCGGCCCGGCCGGGCGGAACACCACGGTGGTGACGGTCGGCCCGGTCGCCCGGCGGTAGGCCAGGGCGGGTGGGACCGGCCGAATGCAGGGCAGACGAAGGGGCGCCCGGCACGAGCCGGGCGCCCCAGTCGCCGGTGCGGGGCCGGTTACTTTCCGGCCGCCGCGTCCGCCCGCTGTGCCCGCAGGGCGCGCTCGACGCCCGCGCGGGACTCCGAGACCAGCCGGCGCAGGGCAGCGTTCGGCTCGGCCGAGGCCAGCCAGGCGTCCGTCTTGTCCAGGGTCTCCTGGGAGACCTGGACCGTCGGGTAGAGGCCGACGGCGATCTGCTGGGCCATCTCGTGGGAGCGGGACTCCCAGATGTCCTTGACCACCTCGAAGTACCGGTCCGCGTACGGGGCGAGCACCTCGCGCTGGTCGGTCTGGACGAAGCCCCCGATGACCGCCTCCTGCACGGCGTTCGGCAGCTTGTCGGAGTCCACGACCGACGCCCACGCCTCCGCCTTGGCCGCCTCGGTCGGACGGGCCGCCCGGGCCGTGGCCGCGTGCCGCTCACCGGCGGCCGTGCGGTCACGGTCGTACTCGCCCGCGATCTCCGCCTCGTCGAACCGGCCGACCGCCGCGAGCCGCTGCACGAACGCCCACCGCAGCTCCGTGTCGACGACCAGGCCCTCCACGGTCTGCGAGCCGTCCAGCAGCGCGTCCAGCACATCCAGCTGCTCGGGCGTGCGGGCCGTCGCGGCGAACGCGCGCGCCCACGCCAGCTGGTGGTCGCTGCCCGGTGCCGCCGCCCGCAGATGGGCCAGCGTCGCGTCGGTCCAGCGGGCCAGCAGCGCCTCGCGGGCGGCCGGGTCGGCGTACAGGTCGATCGCCAGCTTCACCTGCCGCTGGAGCGACTGCACCACGCCGATGTCCGACTCCTTGCCGATGCCGGACAGCACCAGGGACAGGTAGTCGCGGGCCGCGAGCTGGGCGTCCCGCGTCATGTCCCAGGCCGACGCCCAGCACAGGGCGCGCGGCAGGGACGACTCGAAGTCGCCCAGGTGCTCCGTCACGAAGGCCAGGGACTGCTCGTCCAGGCGGACCTTCGCATACGACAGGTCGTCGTCGTTGAGCAGGATCACGGCCGGGCGGCGCCTGCCGACCAGCTGCGGTACGGCGGTCAGGTCGCCGTCCACGTCCAGCTCGATGCGCTCGTCGCGGACCAGCTTGCCGCTGGCGTCGTCCGGTTCGTACAGGCCGACGGCGATCCGGTGCGGGCGCAGCGTCGGCTCGCCCTTGGCGCCGGCGGGCAGGGCCGGGGCCTCCTGGCGGATCGCGAAGGAGGTGACGACGCCGTTCCCGTCCGTCTCGATCTCGGGACGCAGGACGTTGATGCCCGCCGTCTCCAGCCACGCCTTCGACCAGGCCTTCAGATCACGGCCGGACGTCGTCTCCAGGGCACCCAGCAGATCGGACAGGCGCGTGTTGCCGTACGCGTGCGCCTTGAAGTACGCCTGCACGCCGCGGAAGAACTCGTCCTCGCCGACGTACGCGACGAGCTGCTTCAGGACGGAAGCCCCCTTCGCGTACGTGATGCCGTCGAAGTTGACGAGCACGTCGTCCAGGTCGTTGATCTCGGCCATGATCGGGTGCGTCGACGGCAGCTGGTCCTGCCGGTACGCCCACGTCTTCATGGAGTTGGCGAACGTGGTCCAGGAGTGCGGCCAGCGCGACTCGGGGTGCGCCGCCTGGCAGGCGATCGAGGTGTACGTGGCGAACGACTCGTTCAGCCACAGGTCGTTCCACCACTCCATCGTCACGAGGTCGCCGAACCACATGTGGGCCAGCTCGTGCAGGATGGTCTCCGCGCGCGTCTCGTACGCCGCGTCCGTCACCTTCGAGCGGAACACGTACTGGTCGCGGATGGTCACCGCGCCCGCGTTCTCCATCGCGCCCGCGTTGAACTCCGGCACGAACAGCTGGTCGTACTTCGTGAACGGGTACGCGTAGTCGAACTTCTCCTGGAACCACTCGAAGCCCTGCCGCGTCACCTCGAAGATCGCGTCCGAGTCGAGGTACTCGGCGAGCGAGGGACGGCAGTAGATGCCGAGCGGGACGGACTGGCCGTCCTTCTCGTACACGCTGTGCACCGAGTGGTACGGGCCGACGATCAGCGCCGTGATGTACGTCGAGATGCGCGGCGTCGGCTCGAACTCCCAGACGTTGTCCTGCGGTTCGGGCGTCGGCGAGTTGGAGATGACCGTCCAGCCCTCGGGCGCCTTCACCGTGAACTGGAAGGTCGCCTTGAGGTCCGGCTGCTCGAAGCACGCGAACACCCGGCGGGCGTCCGGCACCTCGAACTGGGTGTAGAGGTACGCCTGCTCGTCGACCGGGTCGACGAACCGGTGCAGGCCCTCACCCGTGTTGGTGTACGCGCAGTCGGCGACGACCCGGAGGATGTTGCGGCCGTGGAGCAGCCCGGGCAGGGCGATCCGCGAGTCGGCGAAGACCTCGGCCGGGTCGAGGGAGTCCCCGTTCAGGGTCACCTCGTGCACGGCCGGCGCCACCAGGTCGATGAACGACTCCGCGCCGTTCTCGGCCGTCACGTCGAAGCGCACCGTGGTCACGGACCGGTAGGTGCCGCCCTCCTGCGCGCCGGAGAGATCGAGCTCGATCCCGTACGACTCAACGGCGAGCAGCTGCGCCCGCTGCTGCGCCTCTTCGCGGGTCAGGTTTGTGCCAGGCACGCGGTCATCTCCTCGTTATGGGTGGGTTGCGCCATCTTTCCACGGAGGATCGGCGTCGTGCGACGACCCGGACGAGTCCTAGGGATACCCCTCGGGCAGGGCCCTTCGCGGGCGAGCGCGACGTCCGTATTCCGCCGGTGAGCGAGGATCGCGCGCGTGAGTCTGGTGACCATGACGACCACCGCGTACACCGCACGCCCCATCTCCCCGCGCGCCCTGGAGGAACTGCGCACGACGGACGACGCGGGCCGCCGGACCGACGGCTTCACCGACACCGAGGGCGGCAGCCCGTTGCGCTGCTGCCTGCGCCCCAGCGAGCCGGGTGAACGCATGGCCCTGGTCTCCTACGCCCCCCTCCGCCGCTGGGCGTCGGAGACGGGCGCCACCCCGGGCCCCTACGACGAACAGGGCCCGGTCTTCATCCACGCCGAGGAGTGCGAGGGGCCGCGGACCGGCGCCCTCCCGTTCACCGGCAGCCGTCGCACGGTCCGCCGCTACTCCGCCGAGGGGCACATCCTGGGCGGCCGGCTGGTCGAGGAGCCCACCGGTTTCGGCGAGGCGTTCGCAGAAGCATTCGACGACCCGGCCGTGGCACTGGTCCACGTCCGGGCCGTCGAGTACGGCTGTTTCCTCTACGAGGTGCGCCGGGACTGCGAGGCGGGCAGGGGCTAGCCCTTCAGCTCCGCCGCCACCAGCTCCGCGATCTGTACGGCGTTCAGCGCCGCGCCCTTGCGGAGGTTGTCGTTGGAGACGAAGAGGGCCAGGCCGTTGTCCACCGTCTCGTCACTGCGGATGCGGCCGACGTAGGACGGGTCCTTGCCGGCGGCCTGGAGCGGGGTCGGGATGTCGGAGAGCTCGACGCCGGGGGCGTCCTTCAGGAGCTCCGTCGCGCGCTCCGGGGAGATCGGGCGGGTGAAGCGGGCGTTGATCTGGAGGGAGTGGCCGGAGAAGACCGGGACGCGCACGCAGGTGCCGGAGACCTTCAGGCCCGGGATCTCCAGGATCTTGCGGGACTCGTTGCGGAGCTTCTGCTCCTCGTCGGTCTCGTTCAGGCCGTCGTCGACGATGCTGCCCGCCAGCGGCAGCACGTTGAAGGCGATGGGGCGCTTGTAGACGCCCGGCTCCGGGAAGTCCACCGCCTCACCGTCGTGGGTGAGCTTCTCGGCCTCGGCGACGACCTTCTGCGTCTGGCCGTGCAACTCGGCGACGCCCGCGAGGCCGGAACCGGAGACCGCCTGGTACGTGGCGACGACCAGGGCTTCCAGACCCGCCTCGGCGTGCAGCGGACGCAGCACCGGCATCGCGGCCATGGTCGTGCAGTTCGGGTTGGCGATGATGCCCTTGGGGCGGTCCTTGATCGCGTGCGGGTTGACCTCGGAGACGACCAGGGGGACCTCCGGGTGCTTGCGCCACGCGGAGGAGTTGTCGATCACGACCGCGCCCTGGGAGGCGACCTTCTCGGCCAGCGCCTTGGAGGTCGCGCCGCCCGCGGAGAAGAGCACGATGTCCAGGCCGGTGTAGTCGGCGGTCGCCGCGTCCTCCACCGTCACGCCGTCCAGCTCCGTGCCCGCGGAACGGGCCGAGGCGAACAGGCGCAGCTCCGTGACCGGGAAGTTCCGCTCCGTGAGGATCCTGCGCATGACCGTGCCCACCTGTCCGGTGGCTCCGACGATTCCGACCCTCACGGTGACTCCCTCTCCTGCGTCTCTTCACGTGCTCGTTGCTTGGCCGAGGCTTTTCCATCATGCGGCCGACCACGGCCCGCCTGTCCACTTCTTTCCCCGTACTGCCCGGAGAGTGGGACGGTGTGTCCCGCCCCATGGTTGCGGACCTGCGGTGTCGACCCCGCTGAGCTGGAGGAATTCATCCGGCAGGGGTCGTGCGCCGCAAGCTCGCCTGCCCCTGTCGGTCTCGGCCACACGGAAGTGTGACGTATGCCTCTGCCGCCCGGCCGGCACTCACCGGGAAGACGGCCGAACGTTCCGGGCCGTACCGGCGTCGTAGGAGAAACACGGCGAGGGGGGTGGCTTGTGCTGCTGCGCGGGAGGGCCCGGCGCGCCCGGGAGACGCACACCGCGACCGGCGACGGTCCGCGGGACGCGGCTGATCCGCTGGGCGGGGCCGATACGTCGAGCGCGGCCGGTCCGCCGAGTGGAGCCGCTTCCGCGGCCGCGGCCGATCCGCTGGACGCGGCGCAGGAGCGCCGGGTGCGGGCGGTGCTCGCGCTCGGCGGGATGCCGCAGGCGGACCTGCCGGACGGGGTGCAGCAGGTCCGCCTGCGGCTGCTGGAGCGGGCCGCGAGCGGCCGGGAGGCACCACGGGACGTGTCGGCGTGGGCGGCGGTCGTCGCCTCCAACCTCGCCATGGACTGGCACCGGGCCAAGCGCCGCCAGGAACGGCTCGGCGAGCGGCTGGCCGCCCTGCGCCAGCCGGCGGAGCACCCCTCCGGCGAGGACAGCAGCGTGCTGTCCGTCGCCGTCGCCCAGGGCCTGGACGAGCTGCCCGACGCCCAGCGGCAGGTCGTCGTCCTGCGCTTCTACGCCGACCTGCCGGTCCGGTCCATCGCCGAGCAGCTCGGCGTCCCGGAGGGCACGGTCAAGAGCCGGCTGCACACGGCGGTACGGGCCCTGCGCGCCCGCCTGCACGAGGACGAGGTGGTGTGACGTGACCGCCGAGCATGACAAGGACGGGCACAGCGAGGTCGCGCTGATGGCGGTGATCACCGGCGAGGCGCCACCGGACGCCGCCCTCGCGGACGACGCCTTCCTGACGGAGTACCGGTCCGCGACCGCCGACGTGGCCTTGCTGCGCGAGCAGCTGGGCCTCATCGGACAGGCACTCGCCGGGCCCGAGCCGGTTCCCGAAGAGATCCCCGCGCAGGACCCCGGGCCCGGGCCGCTGGCAGGAGGCGGCGCCTCCGTGGCCTCGCTGTCCGCGCGCCGCGACCGCCGCCGGCCCTGGGACCTGGCCCTGAAGGGCCTGGTCGCGGCCGTCGGTGCCGGTCTCGTGATCGGCATGGGCTGGCTCGTCGTCCAGAGCGGCGGCATGGACGGCGGGGGCGACCAGGGCGCGTCGTCCGCCGCCGACGGTTCCGGCGGCCGGGAGCACGCGGACGAGGACGCCAAGCTCAGTCACGCCGGCTATCTCGCCTGCGCCCGGATCGTCGCCGAGGGCGTCGTCACCGAGGTCGAGACCCTTCCCGGTACCGGCCAGGACCGGATCACCCTGGACGTGACGCGCTACTACAAGCCCGGCAAGGGCCGGGCGCGGATCACCTTCCCCCTGGAGACCGGCACCGTTCCCGCGCTCCGAACCGGTGAACACATGCTCGTCGGCATCTCCGGCGATCAGGCCCACCCGGACACGTGGGCGACGGGGGAGAAGGAGATCGCCCGCGAGCGGGCGTGGATCACCGACGCGCTGCCCGCCTCGCGCACGCTCCCGTGCCCGTAGGAACGGCAAGGGGCGGGCGTCCAACGGACGCCCGCCCCCAGTGCCGCGCTACCGCTACGGCAGAACCTTCTCGATCTTCACGCTGCCCAGGCCCGCGACCGTGCCGCGCGCGTTGACCAGCTGGACCTGGCCGAAGAACTCACGCCCCTCGGGAGCGGCCGCCGCGGCGGTGACGCTGCCCGAGACCGTCGCGGAGTCGCCCGTGCCGAGCTTCACCGGCGCTGACCCGTCGACGCTGACGCTGCCGAGGGAGGGGGAGAAGAACACGTCCTGGTAGTCGTACTCCGTGGTGCCGGCCGGCACCGCGTAGCCGACGACCTCGATCGAGTACTTCCCGGCGGCCGGGGAGGGGATGGAGACCGACTCCTCCGAGTCGCCGTCGGCGGAGCTGCCGACCTGCGTGCCCGACGCGTCGTACACGGCGAGGTCCAGGTCCGCGGCGGTGTCCGAAACCTTGCCGATGGCGACGTCCAGCGACTTCGCGCCCGCGGGCACCTCGACCGTCGTGGTCTGCGTCTCGCCCTGCTTGATCGAGGGGCGTGCCGCCTTGGCCGAGCCCAGCGGGCCGCCCACCAGCTTGCCGTCGAGCGCGGCGAAGCCGTTCGTCACCTTCCAGGAGGCGGCGGCCGGCGTGCCGACCTTCGCCTCGGGCACGGTCACGGTCTCCGGGTCGAAGGCCGCGCCGAGGACGGCGACGTCCAGCTTGTACGGGTTGTCGAGCAGCGGCGACGTACGGCGCGACTCGACCTCGATCTCCCACACGCCCGGCTGCGGGTCCGCGTACGAACGCAGGTCGGGGCGGCAGGTGTTGGCCGGGTTGGGGTAGTTCGGGTAGCAGTTGATCGTCGACGTCGGGTCGGACGGGACGCCGTACGGGTGGATGGAGATGAACCGGGTCTGGCTCTTGTCCTTCAGCCCGCTCATCGCGACCTCAAGGGTCTTGGCGCCCTCCGGGACGGTGACGAAGTAGTGGTGCGAGCTGTTGCGCTGCACCGAGTCCTTCGCGGAGGTCGTGAACTTCAGCGGCGTGGAGACCACGACCGTGCTGAGGACCTGGCGGTCGATGCCCTCGGTCCTGGGGTCGTCCACCTCCAGGATCGCGCTCTTGATGCCCGCGGACTTCGGCGCGGCCTGGACCTTGACGGTCACCGGCTTGTTCAGCGGCAGCTTCACCTCGTCGGAGCCGACGATGCGGAACGTGCCGCCCGCGTTGTTCTCGAAGTGCAGCTCGTGCCGGATCGCCTTGTCGGCGCCGGACGTACGGGTGACGGTGATCTCGTACGTCTTCTTCTGGCCGGCCTTCAGGCCGCCCTCACGGTCGTAGAGGCCCGTGCCGAAGCCCGGGGTCTTCAGGAACTGGTCGATCGCGGTGTCGACCGGCGCCTTGACCGCGTAGGAGTGCGAGGTGGCGTCGTCGCGGATGGCGTCCCAGGCGTCCTCGATGTTCATGAGGCCCGCGCCCTCCTCGTACGCCTGCACACCCTTGATGTGGTCGGCGGTGGAGGTGAGGGCCGTGCGCAGGGTCGCCGGCGTGAGGTCGATCTTCTTCTGCTTGGCGGCCGAGATCAGCAGCGCCGAGGCACCGGCGGCCTGCGGGGAGGCCATCGAGGTGCCCTGGAGCATGCCGTAGCCGGCCGGCAGGGTGTAGCCCGCCTCGGCGACCGGCTGGCCCGGCATCCAGGTCTGGATGGTGTTGATCGCCGCACCGGGCGCGACCAGGGTCGGTGTGAAACCGCCGTCCTCACGCGGGCCGCGCGAGGAGAACGGCATCATCGCGTACTTCTTCTCCACGACCGAGCCGTAGTTGGCGGCCCAGGTCTCCTTGGAGACGGACGCGCCGACCGAGATGACCTTCTCGGCCAGGGCCGGGTCGCCGATGGTGTTGGCGCCGGGGCCGGAGTTGCCCGCGGAGATCACCAGCTGGACGCCGTAGGTGTCGATGAGCCGCGTGTACAGCTCGGCGCGCGCGTTGTTGCCGTCGTTCAGCGCCGGCAGGCCGCCGATGGACATGTTGACGATGTCGACACCGCGCTTGGTGACGAGGTCGATCATGCCCTCGGTGAGCGCCACGTTGGTGCAGCCGCCGGACCAGGTGCAGGCGCGCGAGGACACCAGCTTGGCGCCCGGAGCGGCACCGTCCATCTTCCCGCCGAACAGGCCGTTGGCGGCGGTGATGCCAGCGACGTGCGTGCCGTGCTCGGACTCGATGACGCCGATGTTGACGAAGTCGGACTTCTTGCCGACCCAGCTGCCGCCCAGCGGGTCCATCGGGACGTCCTTGCGGATCTCCACGACGAACGGCTGCCGCTCGGCGACGTCGGTGGCCGGGTTGTCGGTGCCGAAGTACCCGACCTGGTGGCCGTCCTTGTACGGCTTCATCGGGGCGTCGTCGCCGAAGTCGTTGTTGTTGTTCAGGTCGACCCGGACGGTGCCCTTCGCCGCGTCGTAGAGCACGCCCCAGACGTCGGTGGTGTCGCCGTCCCGGTTGGCGTCGCCCGCCGCGTCGCCGCCGGTGGTGTACGACTCCTTGAAGAGGCTGACGGCGTACGAGCCCGCCGGCGCCTTGTACGACTGGCCCTGGTAGGTGAAGGCCGGGCCGGACACGGCCGAGACCATCGGGCGCCAGGTGTTGTCGTTGTCGATGATCGGGTCGGTCGCCGTCACCCAGTCGACGATCTTCCGCTCACCGGTCGTCGTCTTCTGGAGCGCCGGGTGGCCGAGGTCCACGCCGGAGTCCAGGATGCCGATGGTGACGCCGCGGCCGTCCGCCTTCGGGTGGTCCTCGACGAAGTCGACCGCGCCCGTCTCGAAGGAGGGGTTGTACGGGTTCTCGGCCGGGGTCTTCTTCCCCGGCGCCGGGTACGTGCCCGTCGCCTTGGCGCCCTTGGCGGTGTCCGCGCTCGGGGCCGGGTCGTCCAGCGGGATCTCCTCGCGCAGGTCGATGCCGTGCACGGAGGACAGCTTGGCGGCGGCGGAGATCGCCGAGTCGGCCTTGGCCGTCGGGACGGTGGCACGGACGTAGCCGAGCTTGTCGTCGGCCCGGCCGACCGAGCCGCCCTTGACCGCGTCCAGCTGCCCGGCGACCTGCTCGGTCTTCCCGGGCGCGGTGGCGATCATCATCGTGACGGTCTTGTCGCCGTCGGCCTTGGCCTCGGCGAGCAGGTCCGCGTCGTCCGAACCGAGCTTGGCGTGCGCGGACTTGACGCTCGGCTCGGCCGGGGCGTCAGCGCCCGGGCCGTCGGCGGAGAACGCCAGGGGGATGGGCCCGGCCGCGGAGAGCGCGGCGACGAGACCGGCGGCCACGGCGATGCGCGCCACACGTCTCGGGCCCGATATCTGATCGCGCGGGGTGGGAGGGGTCATCGGCATCCCTTGTAGGTAAAGGAACGAGCGGGAAGCGACCGGGGCCCGATCGGTCCTGGTCGCAGATGGTCCGAACGGCAAGCCCGGACGATCGCACAGCCTTACGCAAGGTGAAGTCCTTTGGGGAGCGTTGACCGAAACGAGATGGATGTATGGGGAAAACCCGCGATGCGATTTGTGCGCATCAGTCCTGAAGGTGGCAAAGAAATCGGTTAACGTCCCGGAGTGCGACAGAAGTTGAGGGTGGCGGCCTACGCCATATGCGTCCGGGACGGACAGATCCTGCTCGCCCGCTCGCCCGCCCGGGACGGCACGCCCGAGTGGGTCGTGCCGGGCGGCGGCATGGAGCACGGCGAGGACCCCTACGACACCGTCCGGCGGGAGGTGGAGGAGGAGACCGGCTACCGCATCGAGGTGACCGGGCTGCTCGGCGTGGACTCCTCCCACCGCGTCTTCCGCAACGGCTTCGGACCCGCCGTCGACCATCACGGCGTCCGGTTCGTCTACGAGGGCCGCATCACCGGCGGCGAACTGCGCAACGAGGTGAACGGCTCCACCGACCTCGCCGCCTGGCACGACCTCGACGCGGTGCCCGGTCTGGTGCGGATCCCGATGGTCGACATCGCCCTGCGGATGTGGCGCGAACGCCCGGTCACCGGACGGCTGGCGGGCCTCCCGGAGTAGGTGCGGTACCCCGAAAGGTGAACGCCGCGTGACCGGCTCCGGGCCGGATCCGGAGCAGGCGACGACGCGCAGGGTAGTCCAAGATCCACGTACGGTGATCTGCGCTGCGCGTTGCCGCCTCGTTTACGCGCAGGTCATTCCCGATGCCAACGATCCAGTACGAGCGGGGTGTTCACGACGTGAACGCCCCGCGACCACTGCCGACGCGTTCGCACTCGGGGAGAGAAGCGCATGTCGCGCACACGCTCAGTCGCCGGCTCCGGCCGGGGCATCCACCGCCGTTCCGTCCTCGCCGCCACCGGCGCGGTCGCCCTCTCCGGGGGCGTCGGCTACGCCCTGCGGCCCAGTGACAGCCAGGCCGCCACGGCCAAGGAGAGCACCGACGCCGCCGTGGCGGCCTCCTCGCGCCGGGCCCCGGCCGCGCCGCTGGCCCCCTACACCAAGGGCACCACCCTGGCGTCCGTCGCCGCCCCGCGCGGCAGCTCCGGCTACCGGCGTCTGAACGAGGGGCCCGGCTGGCAGCGGGTCGTCCGCTCGGACCTGGCCGCACCCAAGCCCGGCCGGGCCGGCCGCCGTACCCCGCTCGCCGCGTTCGTACAGCTCACCGACCTGCACATCATCGACGCCCAGCACCCGCTGCGTCTGGAGTACCTGCGCTCGGCCGACATCCACGCCTGGCGGCCGCACGAGGCGCTGACCGTGCAGGGCGCGATCGCGCTGGTGGAGCGGATCAACGCGCTGCGCGGGGCCCCCGTCACCGGCTCCCCGCTGCACTTCGCCATGACCACCGGCGACAACACGGACAACAACGCCAAGTCCGAGCTGGAGTGGTTCCTGAAGATCATGAGCGGGGGCCGCATCACGCCCAACACCGGTGACCCGCGCCGGTACGAGGGCGTCCAGAACAGCGGCCTCAAGCAGTACTGGCAGCCCGACACCGCGGTCCGCGACAGCGACAAGCGGGCGGGCTTCCCCCACCTCGACGGCTTTTTGAAGGCCGCGATCCGCGAGGTGCGCAGCCCCGGCCTCAACCTGCCCTGGTACTCGACGGTCGGCAATCACGACTCGCTGCCGATGGGCTGCTACGCCTCACACGGCGACTCGTACCTCACCGAACTCGCCGTCGGCGGCAAGAAGCTGATGGACGTCTCCGCGGCCGAGGCGCAGCGGCTGAAGGCGCAGATCAAGAAGGCCCGCGACCCGCAGGGCGTCCGCTACCACGACTTCCTCACCTCCCAGGCCCGCCGCATGCGTTCGGTCACCCCCGACGAGCGGCGCGCCCCCTTCACTCAGGCCGAGTACCTGAAGGCCCACCTGGACCCGGCCCACCGCGGCGTCGGACCGGCCGGCCACGGCTACTCCTCCGCCAACCTGGACGCGGGCACCCAGTTCTACGCCTTCCGCATCTCCGACGACGTCATCGGCATCAGCCTGGACACCACCGACTCCGGTGGCCACTACGAGGGGTCTGTCGGCACGGCCCAGCTGAAGTGGCTCGACAAGACGCTGCGGGACAACAAGGACTCCTACGCGGTGCTCTTCAGCCACCACACCAGCAAGACGATGACGAACCTCCGCCGCGACCCGGCCCGCCCCGCCGAGCGCCGCCACGACGGCCAGGAGGTCCTCGCCCTGCTCGGTACCCACCCCAGGGTGCTGGCGTGGGTGAACGGCCACATCCACAAGAACGTCATCACCCCGCACGCCCTGGCGAGCGGCGGCTCCTTCTGGGAGATCTCCACCGCCTCCCACGTCGACTTCCCGCAGCTGGCCCGGGTCATCGAACTGGCCGACAACAAGGACGGCACGATCTCCCTGTTCACGACGCTGGTGGAGTCCTCGGCCCCGCACCGCACCGACTTCTCCGACCTCTCCCAGACCGGCCTCGCGGCCCTCTACCGCGAGCTGTCCCTCAACGCGCCCGGCGCGAGCACGACCCTCGGCGGCGACCCGCGGGACCGCAACACCGAACTGGTGCTCAAGAAGGCCTGATGCGCGCTCGACCACCCGACGCGGCGTGGGGTCCGGCAGATGGCCGAAGGAGATGAGCGCGAGGAGGGGCCGCCGGTGTGTCCCGGCGGCCCCTCCTCTCCCCTCCTCGTCCTGCCCCGGTCCGTCACTACCGGGGCAGGACCAGGACATACGCCGCCGGTTCGCGGTCGGCCGAGGCCATCAGGGCCGTGCGCAGCACCGTCGCCTGCTGCTCCATGGAGTCACGGAGCTTGCGCGGCGTGATGTGGACGACCGTGATGCCGAGCCGTTCCAGGTGCTCGCGCTTGCGGGCGTACTCGGACCACAGGGCGTCGTCGTCCTGCCGGGGCGCCCGGGTGTCGAGTTCCACCGCCACCGCCTGGTCGGGCCAGTACGCGTCGAGGCCGCCGAGGTAGGGGCCGCCGGGCAGGCGCAGGTCCACGTTCCATGCCGGGTCGGGCAGGCCGTACTCGCGGACCATCCGATACAGGCGGTCCTCCGCGCGGGCCCGGCCCTCGGCGAGCAGGGAATCCACCGCGTCCACGACGTGCGGACGGCTCAGCAGCCGGGCCTGGTTCAGTTCCCGGACCGCCGCCGCCGGGTCGCAGTGGCCGCCGCGGACGGCCTCCGTGAGCAGCCGGCGGACCGTGCCGGCGTCGGCCAGTTCGGCCACCGCGTCGGCCAGCGCGCGGGCGACCGGTGCCACCGGCACCCCCGTGACCTGCTCGGGGTCGGGCATGACGGGCGTGCGGACGATCCGCGCGCAGCCCGTGGAGCGCAGCCTCCGCAGCCGCGGGACCAGGACGTCGATGGTGTCCAGGGACGGCAGCGGGGGAGTGGAGGAGAAGCCGTGCAGGGTCAGCGCGGCCAGGCCCGTGATCATCGCCTCGGGATGCGCGGGGGCGTGCGGCCGGTTCCCGCCCGGCTGGGCGGGAACCCCGGTGCCGCGCTCCCGCGCCGCGTACATCAGCACCGCGTGCAGCCGCTCCTCGCTGGTCGGCGGACCCGGGTGGAGCAGGACGACCCCCGGCAGGAGCTGCTGCCAGGGGCCGCCCGCGCGGCACTGCTCGTTCGTCTCGGCCGTGGAGACGCCGTGCGAACGGAGCCGGGCCGTCGTCGTCACACGGGGGTGGCCACCGCCGGACAGGTCGTGCAGCGGGCGGGGGGAGAGCGGGGCGTTGTGGGTCATGCCCCGCAATTTCCCGCGCTCCGGCCCTCTTTGAACCGCTGTTACAGGTCCGTCGAAACATACGGACAATCCGGCACTAAAGGACGGATGTTCGGATGCCGAAAGCCCCTGGTCCGTTCGGGTGCGGGCCAGGGGTTACGGCTCACGGGGCGATCGTCTCGTAACGAAGGCGGAACGCCCGGATCTTAGGCCAAAGCTACTGGTCAGAGGCCTCGTCGCACGCCTGTCCGCGCAACGCCCGTGCCAGGTCGTCACGGGCCTCCAGCACCAGCCGGCGCAGCGCCGGGGCCGCCTCCTTGTGGGCGTCCAGCCACGCGTCCGTGGCGTCCAGCGTCTCGTTCGACTGCTGGAGGGAGGGGAACAGGCCCTGCACCACGTGCATGGCGATCTGGATCGACCGCTCGGCCCAGACCCGCTCGATCGCCGCGAAGTACTTCTCGGCGTACGGCGCGATCAGCTCCCGCTGCGAGCCCTGGGAGAAGCCCGCGATGGTCGCCTCGACCATGGCGTTGGACAGCGCGTCCGACTCCACGACCTGCGCCCATGCCTGCGCCTTCACCGCCTCGGACGGGCGGGCGGCCAGACAGCGCACCTGATGGCGCTTGCCGGAGGCCGTGTCGTCCCGGGCCAGCTCCTCGGCCAGCGCCTTCTCGTCCACGGCCCCGTGCGCGGCCAGCGGCTCCAGGAACACCCAGCGCAGCTCCTGGTCCAGGTCGAGGCCCTCGACCGTCACCGTGCCGGCGAGCAGGTCCCGCAACAGCTCGAAGTCGGCTCCGGCGGAGGCCGTCCGGGCGAAGAAGCGCGCCCAGGCGAGCTGGTGCTCGCTGCCCGGCCCGGCCGCGTACAGCTCGCGCCGGGCGCCCTCGGCGAGCAGCCGGGCGGCCGTCTCGCGCCGGGCGGGCGCCGTGTAGTGGGTCACCGCCGACTCGGCCCAGGCGTGCAGCATCTGCACCACGCCGATCTCGGACTCGCGCCCGCCGAACCGCAGCACCAGGTCCACGAAGTCCCGCGCGGGGAGCAGCGCGTCCCGCGTCATGTTCCACAGCGCCGACCAGCACAGGGCGCGCGCGAGCGGGTCGGTGACCGACCCCAGGTGCTCGCGCAGCGTCGCCAGGGACGTCTCGTCGAAGCGGGTCTTGCAGTACGTCAGGTCGTCGTCGTTGACCAGGACCAGGTCCGGGGCCTCGGCTCCGGCCAGGTCCGCCACGACCGTCCGGGCGCCGTCGACGTCGGTCTCCACGCGCGCGTAGCGCTCCAGCGTCCCGCCGTCCGTGACGCGGTACAGGCCCACCGCGACCCGGTGCGGGCGCAGCTCGGGGTACGCCTCCGCCGCCTCCTGCACCACCGCCAGCTCCTCGACACGGCCGTCCGCGCCCAGCAGCACCTGCGGTGTCAGCGAGTTCACCCCGGCCGTCTGAAGCCAGGACCGCGACCAGGCGCCCATGTCCCGGCCGCTGGTCTCCTCCAGCACCGACAGCAGGTCGCCGAGGCGCGTGTTGGCGTAGGCGTGCCGCTTGAAGTAGCGCCGGGCACCCTCCAGGAACGCCTCCTCACCGACGTACGCCACGAGCTGCTTCAGCACCGACGCGCCCTTGGCGTACGTGATGCCGTCGAAGTTGAGCTTGGCGTCCTGGAGGTCGCGGATGTCCGCCGTGATCGGGTGCGTGGAGGGCAGCTGGTCGGCGCGATAGGCCCAGGCCTTGCGGCGGTTGGCGAAGGTGATCCAGCCGCCCGCGAAGCGGGTCGCGCCGACGAGCGAGAAGGCGCCCATGAAGTCCGCGAAGGACTCCTTCAGCCACAGGTCGTCCCACCACTCCATGGTGACCAGGTCGCCGAACCACATGTGCGCCATCTCGTGCAGGATGACGTTGGCCCGGCCCTCGTAGGAGGCCTGCGTCACCTTCCCGCGGAAGATGAACTCCTCCCGGAACGTCACCAGGCCCGGGTTCTCCATCGCGCCCAGGTTGTACTCGGGCACGAACGCCTGGTCGTACTTCCCGAACGGGTACGGGTAGTCGAAGTGGTCGTGGAAGAAGTCCAGGCCCTGCTTGGTGACGAGGAAGACGTCGTCCGCGTCGAAGTAGGGCGCGAGACCCTTGCGGCACAGGGCGCCGAGCGGGATCTGAAGCGTCGTGCCGTCGGAGAACGTACGCGAGTAGGAGTCCGTCACGTAGTGGTACGGGCCCGCCACCACACAGGTGATGTACGTCGAGACCGGCTTGGTCTCGGCGAACCGCCACACCCCGTCGGTCTGCTCGCCCGCCCCGTTGCTCCACACCGTCCAGCCCTCGGGCGCCCGCACCTCGAAGCGGTACGGCGCCTTCAGGTCGGGCTGCTCGAAGTTCGCGAAGACCCGCCGGGAGTCGGCCGGCTCGTACTGCGTGTACAGGTACACCTCGCCGTCCTCGGGGTCGACGAAGCGGTGCAGGCCTTCGCCGGTGCGCGAGTAGGCGCACTGGGCGTCGACCACCAGCTCGTTGTCCGCGGCGAGGTCCTCCAGCGTGATCCGGGAGCCGTCGAAGACCTCGCCGGGGTCCAGATCACGGCCGTTGAGCGAGACGGCCGTCACACTCGGAGCGATCAGGTCGGCGAAGGTGCTCGCCCCGGGCTCGTTGCAGCGGAAGCGGACCGTGGTGACGGAACGGAAGGTGCGGGGCCCGTCGCCCCGGTCCTCACCGACCGCGGACCGCAGGTCGAGGGACACCTCGTACCCGTCGACGCTCAGCAGGGCGGCCCGCTCCCGGGCCTCGTCGCGGGACAGATTCTCACCGGGCACGGGCGGCACTCCTCGGATGGCGTGGGGTACGGCTGAACAGGACCGATCCTGCCACGTGCCCCTGACACGGGGCAGCCGGGAATGACGGGAGGGCACACCGGCGTTGCCGGAGAAACGGTTTCCCGCTGAGGAGAGACATGTCGGACAAGACTCCCGTCGACTTCTGGTTCGACCCGCTGTGCCCCTGGGCCTGGATGACCTCCCGCTGGGTTCTGGAGGTGGAGAAGGTCAGGGACATCGAGGTCCGCTGGCACCTCATGAGCCTCGCCGTCCTGAACGAGAACCGGCTGGACGAGCTGCCCGAGGAGTACCGCGAACTGCTGGAGACCAAGGCGTGGGGCCCCGTCCGGGTCGTCATAGCGGCACAGCAGGAGCACGGCACCGAGGTCCTCGGCGACTTCTACACCGCGCTCGGCACCCGCATCCACAACCGGGCCGAGGGTCCCGGCAAGGAGACGGTCGCCGCCGCCCTGAAGGACGTTGGTCTGCCCGAGTCGCTCCTGGAGCACTGGGACGCCACCCCGTACGAGGCCGAGCTGCGCGCCTCCCACAAGGAGGGCATCGACAAGGTCGGCCAGGACGTGGGCACCCCGGTCATCGCCGTGCCCGGCGCCGACGGCGAGCAGATCGCCTTCTTCGGCCCGGTCGTCACCCCGGCCCCGCAGGGCGAGGAGGCCGGCCGCCTCTGGGACGGCACCCTCGCCGTGGCCTCGGTCCCCGGCTTCTACGAGATCAAGCGCTCCCGCACCAAGGGTCCGGACTTCTCCAACCTGTAGCGATCATTGCGCGGCGTCGGCTCCCGGGTTCTGCAACTCCTCAGGGAGCCGGCCCCCGCCGGCCTGGTGGTCCCAGGGCTGGTACCACCGGCAGCCCGCGGCGGTGCAGCGCCACAGGTCCGTGCGGTTCGTCCCCAGTGCTTTCCGCTCCTCGGGCCTGAGTGGTGTGAACACCTGCGTGCCGCTGCCCTTGCAGGTCGGGCAGTGCTTGTCCTTGAAGAACATCAGCTCCTCCTCGCGATCACCGCCAAGTCCGGGAAGTCGGTTACGACCGCATCGACCCCCATGCGGTAGTACAGCGTGTATTCCGCGAACGCGTCCCCGAAATCGTTCGCTCCGCTCCCGCGCCGGAACCGCTCCGGCAGGAACGGGTTCTCCGCGCGGAAGGTGTACGGCCCGGCGCAGCCCCGCCGCATGCGCGTCCGCGACGAGGTCCGTGCCCGCGACCGAGGACTTGTCCGGCCCGATCCGGTCCGCGTACTCGGCGATTCCGGCCAGCCCCGCCGGCGTCATCATGTCCCGGTAGGTCACCGAGGGCAGGTCGTACGGCCCGCCCGTCGTCCCCAGCGCCTGCCACAGCGGCACGTTCAGCTCCGTCATGCGCCGCAGGCTCGTCGGTTCGAAGGACTGCACGACGCACTCGCGCCGCCCGAGCCGGTTGCGGCGGATCGCGGCCGCCGGCTTCGGCTCCAGCGGCAGTCCGATCGAGCGGAAGTACATGGGGGGCTTGGTCTCGGGGAAGACCGCGATCGTCCGGCCGTGCTCCCGCGACAGCCGCCGCGCCAGGTCCACGACCTCCTGGAAGGTCATGACCTCCGCCCGCCCGTCGAAGACGGTGTTGCGGTTGCGGTTGCGGACCGCGGGCAGCCGCTCCACCGCCCGCAGCGTCTTCAGCCCGGCCGGCGTGAAGTCCTCCGTGAACCAGCCGGTCACCTGCCGCCCGTCGACCGTCTTCGTCGTCCGGCGGTCCGCGAAGGTCCGGGTGGCGGGCCACATCGGTCGTCCGGGAGATCTCGTTCTCGTGGCGGACCACCAGCACGTGGTCCTCAGGGCCTGTTCCGAGTTCCCCGCCTGCGCCCCGACGCCCGGCACGCACGCTCGGCGCGCACGGATCGCACGCACCGACCGCCGCTGCGCCCGCGCTTCGCGCGGACGACGGGGAACTCGGAACAGGCCCTGGTCGGCACCAGGTCCGGCTCGATCCAGTCGGCGCCCGTCTGCACGGCGTACGTGCAGGAAGGGGCGGTGTGCTCCGGGCGCCAGCCGGCCGCGCCGCGGTGGCCGATGACGACCGGGC
>NZ_WWIC01000278.1:0-21271 GCF_009872555.1 Streptomyces sp. SID5643 | reverse complement strand
GCCTCGCCTCGGGCGTGCTGTTCCCCCGGTGACATACCGGTGGCCTCGCCTCGCGCGTGCCGCTGCGGGTCCGGCGGGTCCGTGGCGACCGGCTCGGCCGTGAAGTGGCTGGAGCCGTCCGGATCGACCCGGAGCGGGACGACGTAGCCGATGCGCTCGTCGCGGATCGTGGCGAGGACGGGGTGGCCGGTGGCGAGGGCGATGTGGTGCAGGCGGTTCAGGACGGCCCGCTGGATCTCCTCACCGGGAGCGGCGAAGACCGGGACGCCACCGACCGAGGCGCCGTCGGACACCCCGGTGCCCCCTCCCACGTCCGTGCCGGGCCCGGGGACATGGACGTCGATCGGCGCCGCCGGGGTCGCCGCGTGTGCGGCCTGCTTCTGTTCCCGCTTCTTCTCGCGGCTGAGTCGCGACATCGTCCCCTCACCGGGCGTCGTACACCTACTGTCGAGTGTGTCCGCTCGCCCCCGTTTCTCACGTCACCACGGTGTCACAGGCTCGTCCCAAGGGACGCGGGCCCCGGCACGGTCGTTACCGAGGGCATGAAGACCGGGCGTACGAGGGAGGAGAGGGGCATGCACACAGGCATGCGACAGGGGCCGGAGATCTGGCTGCGCGGCCCGGTGACCACCCCGGAGCCGGGGCTGCCGGAGCCCGCACACGCCCATGCCGCGGCGCGGCGCTTCTCCTGGGTCGGCCTGCACGGCGGCGCGGGCGTCTCCACGCTCGCCGCGGTCTACGGCGGCCATGACAGCGGCCGGTCCTGGCCCGGGCCCGGTGATCCCCCGTCGGTGCTGCTGGTCGCGCGGACGCACGCGGCCGGACTGGACACGGCCGCCCGGGCGGTGGAGATCTTCCGGCGCGGCCAGGCACCGCCGGGGCTCGACCTGGACGCGATCGTCCTCGTGGCGGACGCCCCGGGCCGGCTGCCGCGTCCGCTCGCCCAGCGGGTCAGATCGCTGGAGTCGGTCATCGACGTGTACCGCGTGCCGTGGGTGCCGTCCTGGCGCCTGGGTGAACCGGGGCGTCCGCCGCGTGAGACGGAGGCCCTGGCCCGGCTGACGGGAGCGGCACGCTGACCGCCCTGCCGCTGACGGCCGTCACCCTGTCGGCCGGGGAGATCGCGGCGGGGGTACGGACCCGGGAGCTGCGCGCGGCGGACGTCGTCGCGGCGGCCCTGGAGCGGATCGAGCGGGCGGATCGGCAGCTGTGCGCGTTCGCCGAGGTGTGGCACGAGGAGGCGCTGCGGCGGGCGCGGGAGGTGGACGCGCGACTCGGCCGGCGGGACCCGGACGTCGTCCTGCCGCTGGCCGGCGTGCCCCTCGCCGTGAAGGGGCGGCACGGGCTGCGCGCGGCGGATCCGCTGCTCGCGGCCGGTTGCGTGCCCGTGGGGGCGACCTCCGTGCCAGGGCCGGGGACGCCCTGGCAGACGTGGGGGCTCGGGGCCCACGGCCGGACCGTCAATCCGTGGCGGGCAGACCGGACGCCGGGCGGCTCGTCTGCCGGGGCCGCGGCGGCCGTGGCGGCCGGACTGGTGCCACTGGCGACGGGCGGCGACGGGGCCGGGTCGGTGCGCATCCCGGCGGCGTGGTGCGGGGTGGTCGGCCTGAAGACGACGCGCGGACGGCTGCCGTCGGCCGACCGTACGGGACTCGCGGCTCCCGGGGTGCTCGCCCGCTCGGCGTCGGACGCAGGGCTGTGGTGGACGGCGATGTCCGGGGAACGGGCACCGGCCGCGGCGGCCCTCCCCGCGCGGGCTGTCTGGTCCCCCGACCTGGGCTTCGCCGACCCCGACCCGGAGCCCGTCGCGCTGGCCCGGGCCGCGGTGGAGCGGCTCGTGGCGGCAGGGGCCGTGCGGCTGGTGCGGCCTCGGGTGCCGTTGCGGCTGGCGGATCCCGGCCCGGCCTGGCTCGCCCTGCGCACCCCTGGTTCCGATCCGGCCGGGGCCGAGCGGGTCCGGGCGGAGAACGACCGGCGGCTGGCCGCGCTGTTCGCCGACGCGGAGTTGCTGCTGACCCCGACGGCACCCACCGCCCCGCACGGTCACGAGGGGCCGGGTGACCGCTACTCCACCTCTCTCACCTGGGGGTTCAACCTGAGCGGTCACCCCGCGCTGAGCCTGCCCGCGGGCTTCGGCGATGACGGCTGCCCGGCCGGTCTCCAACTGGTGGCGCCGCGGGGGCGGGAGGCGCTGCTGCTGGCGGTTGCACGGGAGGCATGACAGGCACCCCTGGCAGATTTACTTGCGTACGCATATGATGCACACGCACGCTACCGTCGCACGCCGACCTTCCAGAGGGGCACCCATGACCCGCCGTTTCCTTTTCGTCCTGGGCAGCGCTCGCGCCGAGGGCAACTCGCAGCTGCTGGCCCGCCGGGCCGCCGAACAACTGCCCCCGGACGTCGAGCAGGAGTGGCTCGACCTCACCGAGCATCCGGTGCCGGACTTCGAGGACCTGCGGCACGACAGCGACCACGTCCGCCCGACCGAGGGCAACGTGGCCCGGCTGCTGGACGCGACGCTCGCGGCGACGGACATCGTGATCGTCTCGCCCCTGTACTGGTACTCGGTCTCCGCGCAGACCAAGCGCTACCTGGACTACTGGTCGGGCTGGCTGCGCACGCCCGGCCTCGACTTCAAGGCGACCATGGCCGGCCGCACCCTGTGGGGCGTCACCGCCCTCGCGCACACCCAGGAGGTGGTCGCCGACCCGCTCGTCGGGACGCTCCACAACTCCGCCGCGTACCTGGGGATGCGCTTCGGCGGGGTGCTGCTCGGCAACGGCAGCAAGCCCGGTGACGTGCTGACCGACGACGCCGCCCTGACCCGCGCCAAGACCTTCTTCGAGCAGGAGGCGCCCCTGGCCAGGTTCCTGTACGAGGACTGAGCGCTAGGCGGTGATGTCCTTCGCCGTGAAGCGCGCCCACGCCGCCGACCCGAACACCGCCGCGTACAGGGCCTGGAGGCCGAGGTTCTTCGCCAGTTCGTCCCAGTAGACCGGCTCGCGCATGAGATCGGCGAAGGACAGCCAGTAGTGGGAGAAGAAGTACGGGTGCAGGGCGTGCAGTTGCGGGATCTGGTCGAGGATCTGGACCGTGATCAGCAGGCCGACCGTCGTCGCCATCGCCGCGATGCCGCTGCCCGTCAGGGTCGAGACGAACAGGCCGAGCGCGGCGACGCCGATCAGTGACGCGGCGACGGCCAGGGCGATCAGCAGGGCTCTGCCCAGGCCCTCGGCGAAGCTGATCCGCGTGCCGGAGATGGTCGTCAGGTCACCCAGCGGGAAGAGCAGCGCCCCGACCGTCAGCGCCGAGACGGCGACCACGAGCGTGGCGGCCAGGCAGAAGACGACCACCGTCGCGTACTTGGTGAGCAGCAGGCGGCTGCGGCCGGCCGGGGCGACCAGCAGATAGCGCAGCGTGCCCGAGTTGGCCTCGCCGGCGATGGCGTCACCCGCCACGACGCCGACCGCCATCGGCAGAAAGAACGGGAGGGTCGCGGCCAGGGCGGTGAAGACCAGGAACAGGCCGTTGTTGGTGATCTGCGAGATGAAGGCCGGTCCTCCGCCTCCCCCGCCGCCGGGCGAACCGCCGTCGCCCGTCTCCATCTTGACGGCGATGCCGACGAGGACCGGCACGCCCGCCAGCACGGCCAGCAGCGCGAGCGTGCGCCACCGCCGGAACGTGGTGACGAGCTCGTTGCGCAGCAGCCCGAAGGTCCACAAGGGGCTCACCGGCCGTACTGGCCGTACAGGTTCCACCGCTTCAGCCCGCGACATCGAAGCCCTCCCCCGTCAGTGCCACGAACGCGTCCTCCAGCGAGGCCCGTTCGACCGTGAGGCCGCGCACCCGGACCCCGGCCGTCACCAGCGCGGCGGTCACCTCGGCGAGGTCGCGGTCCGGTGGTTCGCCGGTCACCCGTTCGTCGGTGACGATGACGTCGGCGACGCCCTGCTCCTTCAGGATCCGGGCCGCCTCCGCCGGGTCCGGCGTGGTCACGACCAGCCTGCCGCGCGCCCCGGCGGACAGCTCGGCGACCGGCCCCTGCGTGATCAGCCGGCCCTGCGCCATCACGGCCGCGTGCGTGCAGACCTGCTCGATCTCGTCGAGGAGGTGGGAGGAGAGGAAGACGGTCGTGCCGTCCGAGGCCAGCTCCCTCACCAGGGCGCGGATCTCACGCATGCCCTGCGGGTCGAGGCCGTTGGTGGGCTCGTCCAGGACGAGCAGCCGGCGCGGCTGGAGCAGCGCGGCCGCGAGGCCCAGACGCTGTTTCATGCCCAGGGAGTACGCCTTGGCCTTCTTGCCCGCCGCGGCCGTCAGGCCCACCCGGTCCAGCGCCGAGGCGACCCTGGTACGCCGGGTGCGCGGGTCGGCGGCCGGGTCGGCGCTGTCGTAGCGGAGCAGGTTGTCGCGGCCGGAGAGGAAGCCGTAGAGGGCCGGGCCCTCGATGAGGGCGCCGACGTGCGGCAGCACGGCGCGGGTGGCCCGGGGCATGGGCTGCCCGAGCACCCGGGCCGTGCCGGAGGTGGGCTCGATGAGGCCCATCAGCATGCGGATGGTGGTGGTCTTTCCGGAGCCGTTGGGGCCGAGGAAGCCGAAGACGCTGCCCGCCGGGACGGTCAGGTCGAGACCGTCCACGGCGAGCTGTCCCCCGCGGTAGCGCTTGGTGAGCGCGCGGGTGGCGATGACCGGTTCCCCGGGATCGGCCCGTGTCCCGGGCTGCTCCGGTTCCCCGGCGGACACCTCGCCCATCGGCTTCCTCGTTCTCTCGACGTCCCGTGCGGCCACGGGACCTACTTGCCGGCGTCGGCCGCCTTCACGAGCGCGTCCTTGGTGACCAGGCCCGCATAGACCTTGCCGTCGTCGGTGACGAGGGCGTTGACCAGGCGGGTGGAGAAGACCGTGCCCGAACCGAACCTGCCGTGGACCTTGTCGCCGAGGGAGTCGATGAAGCCGCCGAACTCGCCGCCGGCCTCGCCCGAGGGCATGCCCTCGCCGCCGGTGTCGAAGGTGGCAATGGCGGTCCAGCCCTCGCCGATGGTCTTCATGCCGTCGTGACCGCCGGCGCCCTTTCCTGCTTCGCGGCCCGGCGCCTCACCCAGGTCGAAGGGCTTGCCGGGTGTCTTGCGCGGAGTCTCGCCGGAGGCCTTGTCATCCGCCTTGCCCGCGTCCTTCTCCTCGGTGACCTTCGCGCCCTTGGGCGGGGTGAAGTCGAAGGTGGAGGCGGCCGGCCTGGCGAAGCTGACCTTCGTGAAGCCCGCGTCGACGACGGCCGGGCCGCCGCCCGCCGGGGTGAGCGTGAACTTCAGCGGCGTGCCGGTCTGCGCGTCCACGGCGACGGTGATCGCGCCGACCGTCGAGCCCGACTGCTTCGGCTCGACAACCAGCTTGTAGGCGTCCCGGCCGGCGACCTGGGCGGTGCCGTCCACGGTCACGGACGTGGTGTCGTCGACCGCCTTCAGGGCCTCCTCGGCGAAGTCCTTCGGCATGGCCGGCGGCTGCTGGTCCTTGCCGTGCTCCGGGCTCTCGGAGGAGGTGCCGTGGTAGACCTCGTTGGACTTGCTGTCGTAGCCCCAGACGTCCTTGCCGTTGTGGATGAGGCTGTACTCGGCGGCGTTCTCCAGCAGCGACAGCTTCTGCTTGTCCGGGCCGTCTGCGGCGACGCGCAGGGTGTGCGTGCCGGAGGCCAGTTCGGTGAGCTTGGCCGTCGGGTCGGCGGAGGAGTCGCCCTCGCCCTGGCCCGCGGCGCCGGACAGCAGGCCCGACTCCAGGCCGCCGAGGTCCGGCAGGCCGAGGTCCGTGCTGATCTTCACCGTGCCGGACAGCTGCTGGACGTCCGACTTCGCGATCTTCTCGATGAGTTGCTGTGCGGTGATCTTCGGGAGGTCGGGGTCCCCGGAGTCGGCGAGCGCGGGGACCAGCCCGATCGTGGCGGCGGCCACCCCCACCACCGTGACCGGGACGATGTACCGCGCGGCTTTGCGCCGCACGGAGCGCTGCTCGTCGACCTCTCCGGCGGTCGTGCTGTCGTCGGATGCGTACGGTGCCATGTGTGCCCTACCTCCGTGGTCGGCGGCGGCTGTCCGTGTCGTCCACGCACTCGTCCCTGAGCCGCCATTCTCACCCGAACAGGTGAGATGTGGTGTTCTTCCGTGGTGTCCATCTGACCAAATCGGCCAGGGAGATACGTCAGACCCCGGGCTCAACTCCGTGTACTGCTGGGGTATGACACGGAGGGGCGGCTTCTCCCCCGACCCGTAGGGGTCGTGCGGGAGGCGGGACTAACCGGCCCGGTGCACCACCGCGTCGCACAGCTCCAGGAGCGCCGTCTTCGCGGTGCACTCCGGCAGGGGCGCGAGCGCCGAACGGGCCTCCTGGGCATAGCGGACGGTGTCCCGCCGGGCCTGCTCCAGGGCCGGGTGGGCCCGCAGCAGGCGCAGAGCCTCGGCGTGCCGGGCGTCGTCGGTGAGGTCGGAGTCGAGGAGCTCGCACAGGGCGACGTCCTCGGCGAGTCCGAGCCGGGCCGCCCGCTCGCGCAGCCGCAGCACCGGCAGCGTGGGGATGCCCTCGCGCAGGTCGGTGCCGGGGGTCTTGCCCGACTCGTGGGAGTCGGAGGCGATGTCCAGGACGTCGTCCGCGAGCTGGAAGGCGACGCCGAGCCGCTCGCCGTACTGGGTCAGGACGTGCACGACCGTGTCGTCGGCGCCGGACATCATCGCGCCGAACCGGCACGACACCGCGACCAGTGAGCCGGTCTTGCCGCCCAGCACGTCGAGGTAGTGCTCGACGTGGTCCCGGCCGTCCTGCGGTCCGGCCGTCTCCAGGATCTGGCCGGTCACCAGGCGCTCGAACGCCTCGGCCTGCACCCGCACGGCCTCCGGGCCGAGGTCGGCCAGGATGTGCGAGGCGCGGGCGAAGAGGAAGTCGCCGGTGAGGACCGCGACGGAGTTGCCCCAGCGGGTGTTCGCGCTCGCGACGCCGCGGCGCACGGCGGCCTCGTCCATCACGTCGTCGTGGTACAGCGTGGCGAGGTGGGTCAGCTCCACGACCACGGCCGACGGCACGATCCCGGGTGCGTACCGGTCGCCGAACTGGGCGGAGAGCATCACCAGCAGCGGACGGAACCGCTTGCCCCCGGCCCGCACCAGGTGCTGGGCGGCCTCCGTGATGAAGGGCACCTCACTCTTGGTGGCCTCGAGCAAGCCTTCCTCGACAGCCGCCAGTCCGGCCTGGACATCGGCTTCCAGAGCCTGGTCCCGCACGCTCAGCCCGAACGGCCCGACGTCGGTCACGAGGGGTCTCCTGTCTGCTGTGTCTGCCGGTGGTTACGCGGATTGTCGATAGGTCGCTGCCCTCACTCCGGCCAGCGTATCCGGTCACGTTTCGATCACCGCCAGCACCCAGGGTTACAGGCCGGGCGGTATCCGATCACGACCGTTACGTTTTCGATCAACCTATAAGAACAGATATAAATCGACTTACCCAGGGGTAGTGAAGTATGCACGATTTGCCGTGATGAGAAGGCGAATTCCCCTTGGCGAAAATTGCCCTACAGGCTCGTGATCAGTGAGTTGAATCACTTGCCCCCCCTTTTCGCCCCACCTCGGCATGGACCCGTACCGCCGTCCCCCGTACGCCAGTTGAGCCTTGGCACCCGCAAAGGATCAAGCGTCCCGAACACCCCCGACCAAGGTCAACCGCGCGATGTGTGACTGAGGTGCTTGTTCCCGACATGTGCTCTCGCATACGTTCCGGCCCTGTCCGGCGGACGCCTAATCCTGCCGCCGCCCGGACTCCCCACAGAACCGACTCACTCACGCGTGGCAGGAGCGGGGGACCCAGGTAAGTCGCCGGTCCGCACAGCGGCACGGCTCGGGGTGAAGCCGCGTACGGCACACGGTGCCGCACGCGGCCGGGCACCTCCCGGCCCGAACCCGACAGCTCACCTCGCAGGCGCCGGAGAGGAACATCGCCATGGCCGGACGAGGCAAGCACCGTCGCCCCAGAACCACCCCGCTGACCCGAGGCTTCATCGCCGTCGGCACCGGCGGAGCGGCACTCACCCTGCCGCTCCTCGGCGCCACGCACG
Organism: Streptomyces sp. SID5643; assembly: GCF_009872555.1. Lineage (NCBI taxonomy): Bacteria > Bacillati > Actinomycetota > Actinomycetes > Kitasatosporales > Streptomycetaceae > Streptomyces > Streptomyces sp. SID5643. Next base: position 13,182 of record NZ_WWIC01000278.1, on the reverse strand, counting down.
CGAGCGCCGCCGAGCCCCAGAGCGCACCCGCCGCAGCACAGTCCGTGCCGCAGGCGGCCCAGCCCGCCAAGTCCCTCACGTACACCGTGGTCAAGGGCGACTCGCTGGCCCGCATCGCGGACAAGTACGACGTCTCGGGCGGCTGGAAGCAGCTCTACAAGGACAACCGCGCCGCCGTCGGCGACGACCCGAAGCTGATCCACCCGGGTCTGAAGCTGACGGTGAAGACCACCAAGACAAGCGCCGCGAAGAAGACGGCGACCAAGTCGTCCGCCCCCGCCAAGCCGGCCGCGAAGCCCGCCGGCGGCGTCACCCAGGCCACCCAGGCCTCCGCGAAGTCCTACCCGGACAACCTCGACGGGTGGATCCGCGAGGCGCTGGACATCATGGCGCAGAAGGGGATCCCCGGGTCCTACGACGGCATCTACCGCAACGTCATGCGCGAGTCGTCCGGCAACCCCCTGGCGATCAACAACTGGGACTCCAACGCCGCCAAGGGCACCCCGTCCAAGGGTCTGCTCCAGACCATCGACCCGACCTTCCAGGCCTACCACGTCGACGGCACGTCGTGGGACCCGTACGACCCGGTCGCCAACATCACCGCGGCCTGCAACTACGCCGCCGACCGCTACGGCTCGATCGACAACGTCAACGGCCCGTACTGAGCCGCCCCGCCCAGCAGTCGTTCGAGGACGACGGCGATGCCGTCGTCCTCGTTCGACAGGGTGACCTCGTCGGCCACGGCCTTGAGTTCGGGATGGGCGTTGGCCATCGCCACCCCGTGAGCGGCCCAGTCGAACATCGGGATGTCGTTGGGCATGTCACCGAAGGCGATGGTGTCCGCAGGGCGCAGCCCCAGATGTTCGGCGGCCAGCGCGAGGCCCGTGGCCTTGGTGATCCCGCACGGCTGGAGTTCGACCGTGCCGGGCCCCGACATCGTCACCGTCGCCAGTGAGCCGACCACCGAGCGGGCCGTCGCCGCCAACTCGTCGTCGGACAGATGGGGGTGGCGCAGCAGCACCTTGCTGATGGGCTCGCCCCACAGGTCGTCGCGCCGCTCGACCCGCACGGCGGGCAGGGTCGGGTGCGGCATCAGATAGCCCGGCTCGATCAGCGTGAGCCCGTCGACCCCGTCCTGGTCGACCGCCGCGTACACCTGCCCCACCTCGGCCTCGATCTTGCCCAGGGCGGTCTCGGCCAGTTCCCGGTCCAGGGTGATGGACCACAGCAGCCGGTCCGCGCCCGCGTCGTACACCTGCGCGCCCTGCCCGCACACCGCGAGCCCCGTGGCGCCGAGGTCGTCCAGGAGCGGCCGCACTCTGGGCGCCGGCCGGCCCGTCACCACGAGGTGCTGGGCACCGGCGTCCGCCACCCGCCCGAGAGCGGCGAGGGACCGGTCGGACAGGGTGTCGTCGCCGCGCAGCAGCGTCCCGTCCAGATCGGTGGCGATGAGTGAATATGCGATGGGTGCGGCCATGATCAGAGAATACGGACAGCGCGCCCCTTCGTTTCATCGTACGAGGGACACCGGTGCCCGGTTGAAGGCCTCTGCACCGGTTGGCAACAACATGCTCCGCTACCTACCCGTGAGGCCGCATCGAGCGGTACCTTCCAAGTGTCCAGGGGGGACTTGATCGGGGGGTCGGGTTGAGCAGTGGGCGCATACGCGTGGCCGGGCCCGGGGAACTCGGCGCAGCGGAGAGGGAGCGCTGGCGTGCGCTGCGCGCGGCCTCCGAGGCACCGCGCAACCCCTTCATGGAACCGGAGTTCACCGAAGCCGTCGGCCGGGTCAGGCCGGGTGCCCGGGTGGCCGTGGTGTACGAGGGGCCGGAACCGGCCGGGTTCCTGCCCTATGAGCGTGGCCCGTTGGGGCAGGGCCGGGCGATCGGGCTCGGTGTCTCGGACGCGCAGGGCGCGATCCTGCGGCCGGGCCTGGACCTGGAGACCGGCCGGCTGCTGAGGGCCTGCTCGGTGTCGAGCTTCGCCTTCGACAACCTGGAGGCCGGGCAGCGGCTGTTCGTGCGGTACGCGGCCGAGGAGCACGCCACCTACGTCATCGACGTGGAGAAGGGCTACGAGACGTACGAGTCGGTGCTGCGCTCGCAGTCGCCGAAGTTTTTGAAGACCACCCTGGCCAAGGAGCGCAGGCTCGGCCGGCAGAGCGGCGAGCTGCGGTTCGTCTTCGACGAGCGCGAACCGGCCGCGCTGCGCACGCTCATGGAGTGGAAGTCCGCCCAGTACCGCAGGACCGGCCGCCGGGACCGGTTCGCCCAGGAGTGGATCACCCGGCTCGTCGGACAGCTGGCCCGCACCCGGGCACCGGAGTGCAGCGGCACCCTGTCGGTGCTGTACGCCGGTGAGCGGCCCGTCGCCGCGCACTTCGGACTGCGTTCGTCCTCGGTGCTGGCCTGCTGGTTCCCGGCCTACGACCCGGAGTTCGCGAAGTTCTCGCCCGGTCTCGTGCTGCACCTGCGCATGGCCGAGGCGGCGGCCGCCGACGGCATCGGCATGCTCGACCTGGGGCGGGGCGCGGCCGAGTACAAGGACGCGCTGAAGACGGGCGAACTGCCCGTGTACGAGGGTGCGGTGACCCGGCCGGGGGCCGGCGCGGCACTGCACTGGCTGAGCCGCGAGCCCACGCGCCGCGCGCACAGCTTCGTCCGGAGCAGGCCGCGGCTCGCGTCGCTGGCCGCGCGGACGCTGAAGGGCGCGGCTCGGCTGCGCCGTACCTGACACACAAGGGGGGTGGGCGCATGGCCCGTTCGGCGCGTGCGCAGGAGGAGATCCGGCGGTTCCTGGACATCGGGGCGGTGCAGGTCGCCGAGCTGGACCTCGACGGTGACGAGGCGGTGCTCAGACCCGGCCCGGGGAGCCCGCCCGTGACACACGGCGAGGTTTTCGTGCTGGTCAGGCGGGCTGGCCGTCCCGTGGGCACACTGCTCGGGCGGGTTCCGGAGGGGGCGGATCCCCGGGCGGTGCTGGCGGAGCGGGCGCGGGCGGAGTGCGGGCCGGCCGTCTTCGGCGAACCCGGGGAACCACCGTTCACGAGTGTCGTCGTGGCCACCCGCGAGCGCGCCGGGCAGCTGGCCCGGGCACTGGACTCGCTGCTGGCGCAGGACCATCCGCGGTTCGAGATCGTCGTCGTCGACAACGCGCCCGTCACGAGCGAGACGCGGGAGCTGATCGAGCGGAAGTACGCCGAGCGCGTGCGGTACGTCTGCGAGCCTGTTCCGGGGCTCGCAGCCGCGCACAACGCCGGGCTGGACGCCGTCGGCGGCGAGGTGGTCGCCTTCACCGACGACGACGTGGTCGCCGACCCGCGCTGGCTGACCGAGCTGAGCGCGCCCTTCGCCGCCGACGCCGGACTCGGCTGCTGCACCGGGCTGATCCTGCCCGCGCGGCTGACGACCCCGGCCCAGGTGCTGCTGGAGAGCCACGGCGGCTTCGCGAAGGGCTTCACTCCAAGGACGTACGACCCCGCGCGCCCTCCGGGCGACGAGCCGCTGTTCCCGTTCACCGCCGGGCGGTTCGGCTCGGGCGCGAACATGGCGTTCCGGACGGCGGTGCTGCGTTCCGTCGGCGGTTTCGACCCGGCCACCGGCGCCGGTACGGCCGCCCGGGGCGGCGACGACCTCTACGGCTTCGTGCGCGTCCTGGCCCAGGGCCACCGGCTGCGCTACACGCCGTACGCCCTGGTCTGGCACCACCACCGGGAGACCTGGCGGGACCTGGAGACCCAGGCGTACGGCTACGGCGCCGGGCTCACGGCGTACCTCACCGCGGTGCTCGTGAACCGGCCCGCGCTGCTGCCGGCGTTCCTCGCGAGGTTGCCGCGGGGTCTGGCCCACGCCCGCGCGCTGACCGCCGTACGCGAGGCGGAGGGCGGAGGGACGCCGGGTGATCACGACGTGCGGACGCATCCCTGGCCGCGGCGGCTGTCGCGGTTGCAGCGCAGGGGGATGCTGTACGGCCCGGCCGGCTATGTGAAGGCGCGGCGCGCGCTGCGCGCGACCGCTCGCTACGAGACGGCCCGGGGGGCGAGATGAAGACGGACGGCAGAGGCCGGGCGGAGCGGGGTGCGCAGGAGGGTGAGGGACCGATAGTCCCGCCCGGTGCCCACGGCACTCCCGCCATCCCCGTCTTCCTGTACCACTCCGTGATGGACGATCCGCCGGACTGGATAGCCGAGTTCACGGTCACGCCGAAGCAGTTCGGCGCGCACCTCGACGCCGTGGTCCGCAGCGGGCGCACCCCCGTGACGATCAGTGCGGTCGCCGATCACCTGGCCGGGCGGGCGCCGCTGCCGCCCCGGCCCGTGCTGCTCACCTTCGACGACGGGTTCGCCGATCTGCCCGGCCCCACCGCCGAGGCCCTGGCCGCCCGCGCGCTGCCCGCCACGGCCTACCTCACCACCGGCGCCATCGCCCCGGGCGGCCGCAGTCTGCTGCCGCCCGCCCCGATGATGACCCTGGACCGGGCGGCGCAGCTGGAACGTTCCGGCATGGAGATCGGCAGCCACACCGTCACGCACGCGCAGCTCGACACCCTGTCCGCCAAGGCCCTGGCGTACGAGCTGCGCACCTCCAAGGCCGTACTGGAGGACGCCCTCGGGCACGAGATCCGGCACCTCGCCTACCCGCACGGCTACAACAGCCCCCGGGTGCGGGCGATGTCGGCCCGGGCCGGTTACGAGACGGCGACCGCCGTGCGGCACGCCCTCAGCTCCGACCGCGACGAGCGCTACCGCATCGCCCGGCTCATCGTCCGCCGCACCCACACCGTCGCCGACGTCGAGGGCTGGCTGGCGGGGGCGGGCGCACGGGTCGCCCCGTACCGCGACGGGCCGAGGACGATCGCCTGGCGCTGGTACCGGCGGGCCCGTGCGGTGCTGCACGGGCCCGAGTTCGCGGGCTGATCCGGGCGGACACGGCCTAGCGCAGCGGCTGGTTGAGGTACGGGTCGGAGACCGCCTTGCGCAGGCTGTCCCAGGCCGCGTCGTTGGCCAGCGCCAGGTTGCAGTGCGGCCCGGGGTCGCGGTAGTTCCACTGGAGGGCCGCCTTGACGCCCTCCAGGCCCTTGAGGACCCCGGGCACCTCCGCGTACCACTCGGCCTGCCGCTGCGGGCGGTTCGCGTCCGCGGCGGTGCCGAACTCGGAGAGCATCAGCGGCTTGTCGTCGGAGATGTTCGTGCGGATCCAGTCGTGCGTGGCCTTCTGGGTCTGTGCGAAGGTCAGCCAGCCCGCTTCGTGACAGCGGTAGTAGTTGTACTGGTTGTAGCCGACCCAGTCGACGTAGTCGTCGCCCGGGTACATCTTCTCGATCTCATCGGCGTGGTCGAGGTACCCGGTGGTGATCCACGTCCACACGACGTTGTCGACGCCCAGTGCGCGGAAGCGGTCGTGGATGTGCCGGTAGGCCTTCACGTAGTCGGCGGGCGTGCCGTTGTCCGGGGTGCGGGTGTCCATCTCCAGGTCGAAGGAGAGGAACACCTTCTTGCCGTAGTCCTTGATGCGCCGGGCCTGGACGTCGATGACCTTGTCGTCCAGCTCGCCGGCGGCGATCTGCTTCCAGGTCGGCTGCTGCCGCTTCGTGCCGCCCCACCACTTGCTCTCCCAGGACAGCAGCAGCAGGTGGTCCTCGCCGACGCGCCGCTCCTCCGGGGTGAGCAGCTGGCCCTCGCGCCGGGTGCCCTCGGGCAGGGACATGTCGTGGTACGTGTACACGATGTCGAGCTCGCGGCCCACGCGCTTCTCGTAGGCGCGCACCTTCTCCGGCAGGTCGTCCCGCTCGTGCGGCACGAAGGCCCCGAACCAGGCGCCGCACGGGGGTTCCAGGAGGGCCGTGGGGCGGCAGTCCGCCTTGGAACCGGCGGCCCCCGGCTCCGGCCCTGACGCGTCCCGCAGGGCGAGTCCGGCGACCAGGACCGCGCCGACGACCGTGGCAGATGTGATCAGCAAGCGGCGCCGGCCGGATGCCGGCGGGCCGGCGGACTGCGCCTGGTGCGGATCCTTCCGGTGCTGTCCTCCGGTCGTGCTCGGCGTGCGGCGAAAGGGACGGTGGGGGCGGTTGAACCTCACTGAGCGGAACCCTTCGGTGTCCTCGGCGTCGTCCTCGGCGGCGGGGAGGCGCGCAGCGGCGGACAGAACGCGGCGAGCGTGGTCAGCAGCGTCAGCGTCAGCAGCACCCGCTGCGCGCTGAAGGTGTGCGTGGCGATCAGCACGGTCGCGACGAGCATCACGGCGCCGATGCTCAGGAACAGCGTCAGCATCAGCCGCTCCAGCAGGTCGGAGTGGCGGGCGAAGTCCGGGTCCCGGCGCTCCACCGGCCCCTCTGCGGGCCGCGCACCCAGAGCGGGGGCGCAGACTCTGACCGCGGCCGCGCCCGGCCCCGCCGCCAGGAAGAGCACGACCGCGGCGCCGCGCAGCGGTGATCCGCCGGGCAGGGCGAGCGCGGCCAGCGCCAGCCAGCCGCCGAACGGGGGCAGCATCCGGACCACGAGTTCCTGCGGTGTCATCGCTCCGCTCCCCCTGACTGCTTCAGTACGTAGAGCCATCCGGCGCCGTTCTCCGCCACCAGCCGGAAGCGCGGCGAGGCGGCGACGGACGTCCGGATGCGGTCCAGCTGCGCCTTGTCAAGCTGCCCGTTCATCTCGGAGTTGGCCAGCTGCCCCTGGGTGAGCAGGAAGTAGGCCCGGGCCGGACGCTCCACCCCGGCCATGTCGTCGGCGAGGGTGGCGGCCGGGTCCCGGACGATCTTGTCGACGTGGCTGCGGGCGTCGTCGAGGAACCAGTAGTGGCCGATGCTCCCGTAGGAGGCGTACGCGTCCGGGTAGTTGCGGTTGGCGGCGACGACCAGCGAGCCCTCGGGCGCCTGGTCGAAGAGCTGCCGTACGAGGGCCACTTCCTGCGGGGGGAAGTAGTTGATCCGGTCCTTGCCGGAGTAGGCCGGGACGAACGCCAGGGTGCCGCCGAGCAGCGCGGCCAGCGGCACCCAGGTGCCGATACCCCACCGGCGGGGCCGGGCGGCGCCGGTGGCCTGCGGGGTGCCGGTCTCCCGCTCGGCGGCGTCGGCGGCCAGGGTGCGGACCCTGGGCAGCAGTGCCGCGGCGGCGAAGAAGGCGGCGCCGGGCAGCATGAACAGCAGCACCCGGAAGATCATCTCGCTGCCGTAGCTGCTCGCCGCGAACATCGGCAGCGGGGCCGCCGCGACCAGCAGCAGGGGCCGGGCACGGTGGCGCAGCACCCGCTGGCGCAGCACGCCGACGGCCGCCAGCAGCAGCACGGAGCCGGACAGCAGCCGGGCCGCCCAGGAGGTCGCGATCGCTCCCGCGCCGGTCGGGGTGGCTCCGTAGCCCGTCTCGACGTTGGCGCCGACGTCGCCGATGGAGCGGATCATGTCCGGCATCGCCGCGGACAGGAAGGGCAGCGCGGCCGTGAGGCACCAGGCCAGGAAGATCACCACGGTCGTGGCCAGCGGGACCCAGTCGCGGTAGCGGCGGCTCAGGCACAGTGCGAGCAGGCAGACGGCCAGCATGCCCGGAGTGAGCTGGTGGGAGATGACGATCGCCACGATCATGACGGTGATCACCACCGTCCACACCGCCTGGCGCGGCCGGCCGCGCCGCACGGCGGACCGGCCGAAGCGGCGCAGGACGACGGCCAGGACACCCACGTGCAGCGCGTACGCCACGGACTGCGGGGAGAAGTAGTCCTGCCCGACCCAGTTGGCGACGTAGAAGAGCCAGACCGCGGTCCAGATCAGCCGCCGGTCCTCGGTGAAGGTGCGGTAGATCAGCAGCAGCGGGAGCAGCAGCATCAGGCTGGAGACCAGGGGCCACCAGGCCATGAACATCGCCGCCGAGTCCACGCCCAGCAGCCGCTGAAGGGCGGCCTGTGCGGCGAAGAAGCCCGGCCACTGGTCGTACACCGCCATGTCGCCGACCTGATCGGCCGTCTGCAGACCGCCGGCCGTCAGCAGATGGTCGATGACCGCCTCGTGCTTCCACGCCCAGGCGTACAGCGGCGTCGGGTAGAGCAGGGCCTGCGTGGCCCGCTCCATCACCAGCAGGCCCAGCACGTACGCCGCCGACCAGGCGCCCGGCCGGCGCGCGTCGCGGACCGTGAACCAGAAGCCGGTGGTGAGCACCGCGAGCCCCGCCCAGAAGGCCGGGTGCAGCGCGCTGACCAGCCCGTAGTCGTCGAGCCGCGAGACATCGGTGTGCCGCACCGCGTACGTCCACAGGGCGAGCGCGACGAGCAGCGGCACACCCGGCCAGGCCGGTGCGCGGCGCCCGGACCGGGCCGGGGGCAGGTCGGACAGATCCGTCACGGGCTCATGGGCGGGGCTCGACGACTCCGAGGAGGAGGGGCTGGAGGACTGGCTGGCCGTCTCGGGGCCGCTGCCGGGGGTGGTCGCGCCGTCCCGTGCGGGTGTGGGTTCTGGCGTGGATCTCTCCCTCGGTGTGACTGGCGGACGCACGGTGGTTCCCCCCTGGCGGTTGCTCTCTTCGGCTCTGTTCGGCTCTTCGGGGCCTTTGTCGGCCTCTGTTCTTCGGGGCCTCTGCCGGCCTCTGTCCGGCCTCTGCCGGCGTCTGCTCTGTTCGGCCTCTGTCGGCCCGGGGCCCGGGTCGGTCTCGGCTTCGGGTCCGGTCAGTCGGGGGGCGGGCCGCTCGGTGGTTCGTCGGCCGTTCGGCCGGCTGAGGGGCCTGTCGAGGCTGTGGTGCGGGTCCGTGCCCGGGCCGTCACGGCGCGGTGGAACAGCAGGAGCAGTGTGAGGGCGACGAGCAGGGGCGGCGCGAGGGATGCGAGCGCGTCGCGCCACACCCAGCCGCCGACCGCGACGAGATACAGCACCCCCCAGCGCCCCGGCCACGGCAGCCGCCCGCCCGCGCTCGCCAGCAGCAGCCCCAGTGGTACGAGACACAGCAACTGGCAGAGCGGCGGCGCCCAGCGCAGCAGCGGTTCCGGCCCGGAGAGCCCCACCGCGTCCGCCAGGAAGCGGGCCGTCTTCTCATACAACGCCCCGTCCACCGCCTGCGGTTCCCGCCCGAGGGCGGCCGGTGCGGCGTACAGGGCGATGAGGGCGGCGCCCAGCGCCGTGCCGGGCAGCCACGGGTCGTGCCGGGTGCTCAGCGTGACGGCGGCGACGAACACCACGAGCAGCAGGCCGCCCGCGGTGAGCGACGGCAGGGGCAGGCCCTCCAGGAGCTGACGGCCGGTCAGGGCCGCTTCGGACGCCCGGTCGAGCCACGGCAGGTCGCGCAGCGGGGCCCAGAAGAACACGACGGCGACACCGAGCAGGCTCCACAGGGCACCTCTGAGCCGCCGCTCCCGCGGCTCCTCGTCCGGCTCCCCGGAGCCGTGGGGTGGTGGCTGCCCGGCCGGCCCCTCCGGCCGCACGATCAGCGCCAGCGTGTCCGCCTGGAGCGCCTCGCGCTCGTAGCCGGGGCGCCCTATGAAGAGCGTGACCGTGTCCTGGTCGCCCTCCTTGGGCTGATAGGCGGCCCGGCGGGCCCAGGTCGTGCCGTACCCGGCGGTGGCGTTGAGTTTCGCCCAGTGGGTGCCGTAGGAGGGGGCGGCGGGCGTGCGGGCGGCCGGCGCGCTGTCGTCGTGGCGCAGGGCCGCGCGCAGCCCGGCCATGGAGACGACGGCGATCAGCGTCATGCTCAGCAGCACCGCCCAGCCCGCGCCCGCGATCCCGGACGGGGTGAACAGCACGGCCGCGCTGCCCAGCACCAGGGCGCACATGGCTCCTTGGAGCGCGGCGAGCACACCCGTGCGCCCCTGGACGCGCAGTACGCCGATGTAGAGCTCCACCACCACCCGCGGCAGGGCGCCCAGGGCCAGCAGCCGCAGCACGGTCGAGCCGTGCTCGGCGTAGTCGGGGCTGAAGGGCGTGAGGATGTACGGGGCGAAGACGACCAGCACGGTCACGACCGGGACCAGCAGCAGCGTCATGCGCCGCAGGGCGCCCCGGACGCCGTCGGCGAGCTGGCGGGGGTCGTGCGAGGCGTGCGCGGTGAGCGACGAGGCCATGTTGATGGCCATGAACTCCATCGTGCCGCCGACGGTGTAGGCCACGTAGAAGTAGCCGTTCTCGGCGGCGCTGAAGCGGACCGCGACCATCACCGGCAGCAGGTTGATCATCGCCAGGCTGAACAGCGCGCCCAGCGAGTCCCCGGCCAGGAAGCGGCCCATGTCCTTGATCTTCGGGGGTTCCTTGTCGCGGTCGGCCTCCGCCTGGCGCGGGATGAGCCTGCGGAAGATCAGCCAGCCCAGCGGCAGCGTGGAGAAGGCGATCGCCACCGCCCAGGAGACGAAGATGCCGAGCACGGGCAGCATGCCGGCGAAGACGGCCAGGAGGACCAGCTTCCCGACCGAGAACACCGCGTTCCCGGCGGGCACCCACTCCGCCTTGCGCAGTCCGGTGAGCACCCCGTCCTGAAGGGTGAGCAGCGCCCAGGCCACGCAGGCCGCGACGAACACCGCTCCCGCCACGGGCGTGCCCAGGGGCGCGTAGGACGCTCCCCACGCGTCGAGCGTGAGCAGGAAGACGGCGGCCGCGAGGGCCACGACCAGCGAACTGGCCACGTACGTGCCCCACACCAGGCGCCCGGTCCGGCGTCCCGCGCGCGGGACGAAGCGGACGACGGCGCCGATCATCGTCGTCGCCGTGATGCTGGCGAGCAGCCGCATCGCGGCGATCGCGGCCGAGCCCTGGCCGACGGCCTCCTCCGAGTAGTAGCGGGCGGCCACCAGCCAGAATCCCAGGCCCAGTACGGCGGAGACGCCGGTGCTGAGCATGAGGAAGTAGGCGTTCTTGAAGAGCGAGTCGTGGGTGTGGTCGCCGTCGGTAGGCTTCGGCCCGCCGCCGTCGGTGCGCGCGGCGGCGGGCTCGTGCACCTGGATCTCAGTCACGGGACTGTCCCAGCCCTCCCGGTGTCGGCCCGCTCCCGGGCAGCTCTCCCTCGCCCGGCGCCCGCACCGGCCGCGCTCCGGACCGCTCCAGCACCTCTGCGACCGTCCGCGCCCGCAGCGGATCCACGGGCAGCGCATGCCGGGCGAACCAGCGGGCCGCCTCGGGGGCCGGCGAGGGGTCGGTGAACTCCGCACCGGCGTAGTCGTCGAGGGGCGGGTCGTAGAGGTAGCCGACGACGATGCCCTGTCGCGCCAGAGCCGCCACCGCCGCGTCCCGGTCGGCCACGAACAGCGGCACACGGAACAACGGCTGTGTGCCGTAGGCGTCACGCGGCTTGGCCCAGGGCGTGGAGAGCAGCAGCTCCGTGCCCGCCCGGCAGGCTTCCAGGACGTCGTCCAGCCGGTCGAGCTTGTGTCCGATGCGCCGCAGCCGCAACCGGCCGCCTTCCAGGCGGTAGTCGTGCATGTCGACGCGCAGCCACGGGTGGTGGGCGTCGAGCCCGGGTGTGTGGCGGGCGGCGAGGGCGAGTTCGTCCGGGCGCAGCGGCATCCGGATCTCCTCGCGGTCCGCCAGCCCCAGCAGCCGGATCGCGGACCAGGCGGCGCGCCGCAGCCGCAGCCCGCGCACCGCGGCCTCCGCGTACGGCCGGACCAGGTAGGCGAGTTCGGCACCGGCCCGGCGCGGGGCGAGCAGCCCGGCGCAGGTCTTCTCCACCGCCTCACGCAGCCCCGGGTCGGCGAGCGAGAGCATGCCCCCGGCCTTGGCCCCGACATGCTTGGACAGGCTGAACACGGAGGCCTCGCCCCATGCCCCCACCGGTCGGTCACCCACCCGGCTGCCGATCGCGTGCGCCCCGTCCTCGAAGAGCGGGATCCCCAGCGCGTCGCACTTCTGCCGGAGGCGCGGCGCCGGGTCCGGGTTCCCGTACAGGTTCGTCGTGAGCACGGCCGACACCGAGCCCCACACCTCGTCCGGCACGGCATCGACGTCGATGGACGCGTCGAGCGGGTTCAACGGCGCCTGCACCGGCCGCAGTCCGGCCGCGAGCACGACGAAGAAGATCACGTCGTCGTTGACCGGCGACATCAGCACCCGTCCGCCGGGCGGGCACCAGTGGCGCAGCGCCACGTACAGCCCGAAACGGCACGACGGTACGTACACACACTCCCGGCCGAGCCGGACGCGCATGGCCTCTTCCAGCCGCTTCGGCTGTGCGCCATGCCGCACCGAACCCGGACCGGCCTCCCCTATGGCCATCCGCCCCCCAGATGTGCCGTGGGAAAGCCCCCTCCCCGAGGCCTTCCGGCACCCGCCCAGAGTCGCCCCGTTCGCACCGCTCCGTCAAGATTGCGTCGCGTCCTGTGGATAACTTCCGGCACGTACGAATGCGGCGTCCCGTCCGGCGCGCCGGAGTCGCCCCGTCCGGTCCCACCCGGGCCCACCTGCCCCGTTCGTCCGTCTGAGCCTCCTCGGACTCTGCCCAGGACCGGCGTGTCACCCGTAACGTGTGGCACGACCACGAACACGTGGCGACGACATGGCGCACCCGAAAGCGAGGCAGCACCCGATGCCCCCCTTCGATGTCCCCGAGGGCGACCCCTTCGGCCCGCACAACCTGCCGTACGGCGTGTTCTCCCTCCCCGGCTCGTCCCACCGGACCGTGGGCGTCCGGCTCGGCGACCACGTGCTGGACGCGGGCGCGGCGGCCCACGCGCTCGGCTCGCCGTACGCCTCTCTGCTCGCGCGGCCGACCCTCAACCCGCTGCTGGCCGCCGGCCGCACCGCCTGGTCCGACGTGCGGCGGGCGCTGACCGCCTGGGTGACCGTGCCGTCCCACCGCGAGACCGTCGCACCGCTGCTCCACCCCCTGTCGTCGGTGACCCTGCACCTGCCGTTCGAGGTCGCGGACTACGTCGACTTCTACGCCTCCGAGAACCACGCCCGGAACGTCGGGCAGATCTTCCGCCCCGACGCGGAGGACTCGCTCACCCCCAACTGGAAGCACCTGCCGATCGGCTACCACGGCCGCTCCGGCACGGTCGTCGTCTCCGGCACGGAGATCGCACGCCCGTCCGGCCAGCGCAAGGCACCCTCGGACGCCGCCCCCGTCTTCGGCCCGTCCGTCCGTCTGGACATCGAGGCCGAGGTCGGGTTCGTCGTCGGCGTGCCCTCCCGGATGGGCGCGCCGGTGGCCCTCGGCGACTTCCGCGAGCACGTGTTCGGGCTGTGCCTCCTCAACGACTGGTCCGCCCGCGACATCCAGGC
>NZ_WWIC01000277.1:0-1492 GCF_009872555.1 Streptomyces sp. SID5643 | reverse complement strand
GCCTCCGCGTACAGCGCCGCCGAGATCAGCGGGTGCGCGAACCGCAGGGCCGGTGCCTCGGGGTCCGTGGCGAGCAGCCCCAGGGCGGCCGCCCGGGCCGTCTCGGCCTCGGCGTGCTCCCGTCCGGCCGCGTGCAGCAGCGCCAGGGTGGGACGGGCGCCGGCGCTGGCCACCAAGAGGGTGCGGCGCGCCTCGTCCGACAGCATCTCCAGCCTGCTCAGCACCAGGGCCCGCAGCGAGGTGGGCACCGGCAGCGGCTCGCCCGGGCGCGGCCGGGCGGGGCTCTCGGCCAGGGCCCGGCCCAGTTCCAGGGCGAAGAGCGGGTTGCCGCCACTGGTGCGGTGGATGTCGCGGATCGTGGAGCGGGACAGGGGCGTGTAGCCGCGGTGGTCGAGCAGGGCCGAGACCTGCGTACGGTTCAGCGGGCCCAGCCGGACGGCGAGGGTGTCGGGCGGGGACGCCGGCAGGTGCCGGTCGTACTCCTGGCCCTCGGTCCGCACCGCGCACAGCATCTGCACGGGCGTGTCACCCAGTCGGCGGGCCGCGAAGCCGAGCAGTTCCGCACTGGCGGCATCCAGCCACTGGAGATCGTCGGCGACCACCAGTACCGGGCCCTTGGCGGCGAGGACACGCAGCGCCGACAGCACCGCCAGGCGCAGCGCGAGCCCGTCCCGCTGGAGCGTGGACTCGCCACGGCCGGTCAGCGCCGACTCCAGGGCGGTGCGCTGGGCACCGGGCAGCGCCCCCGACACGTCCTCCAGGACCAGCCCGAACAGGTCGGCCAGCGCCAGGAAGGGCAGGTGGGATTCCGACTCGGTCGCCGAGCAGCGCAACACCGTCCGCGCCGCACCGCCGTAATCCGCGGCCAGCGCCCGCAGGACCGTGGATTTTCCAATTCCGGCCGGACCGTGGAGCAGCACACTGCCGCCCCGGCCGAGCTGCTCACGGGCCGAGGTGAACAGTTCCTCCCGGCCGATGACCAGGTCGGGGCGGCTCCTGGGAGGCTCCTGGAAGTCCCGTCGCACGGTCACGGCTCCCCTCCCTGTGTCGTGTCCTGGCCAATATTAGGCAACAGCTCATTGAATTTCGGAGGGACGGTGTCGTGAGGGAAATAACAACGGGTGCCGGCGGGCGAATTCATCGGTCTCCCGAATGCGGCGGAACACGAGGCCGGTGCCCCGGCGGGAACGCTCCGGCGAATCGAACGAGCACGTGCGACAGAAAACACCACAAACTTACGGCAACCACCCCGCCCGGCGCGCGGCGACCACGGCCTCGCCCCGGGTGCGGGCCCGCAGCTTCCGCATGGCCGACCGCAGGTACCCCTTGACGGTCTCCGGCGTCACGCCGAGCCGGTCGGCCGCGACGGCGTTCGTCGCACCCGCCGCCACGCACGCCAGGACGTCGACCTCGCGCGGCGCCAGCCCGACCCGGGCCGGCCGGCCGGATTCGGCCGACCCGGCGGGTTCGGCCGTCAGCAGCGCGCACGCGC
>NZ_WWIC01000276.1:0-13910 GCF_009872555.1 Streptomyces sp. SID5643 | reverse complement strand
GCGGTCCTGACGGGATTTGAACCCGCGGCCTCCACCTTGACAGGGTGGCGAGCACTCCAAACTGCTCCACAGGACCAGGTTTCGCGGCGCCATTCGTGCGTTGCGCTGCGAGAAGAGACTGTACAGGAGGGTGAGCCCCGGGTCGAACTCACCCTGTGTACAGCTCCCGTCACGGTGCCGCCGCGTCGATCGCCTTCACGATCCGCTTGTCGGAGACGGGGTACGCCGTGCCCAGCGCGTGGGCGAAATAGCTGACCCGGAGCTCCTCGATCATCCAGCGGATGTCCAGGACCGACGACGGGACCGGCCGCCCCCGCGGCATCTGCTCCAGCAGCCAGGCGTACTCGTCCTGCATCTCCTGGACCTTCTGCATGCGCGTCGTGTCCCGCTGGACGTTCGTCGGCATCTGCTGGAGCCGCCGGTCGGCCGCCACCAGATAACGCATCAGGTCCGGCATCCGCCGCAGCCCCGCCTCCGTCACGAAGCCGGGCTTCACGAGCGCGTCCAGCTGCCCCCGCACGTCCTGGAGATTCGCCAGCAGCGCGGGGCTGCGTACGGCCTTCAGGCGGCGCTCACAGGCCTGCCAGGCGGCCAGGACCTGCTGCACCTGCCCCACCGTGCGGACGGTCGTGTCGACGATCTCGGCGCGCACCTTGTCGTACAGCTTCCGGTACGACTCCTCGTCCCACGCAGGCCCGCCGAAGTCTCCGATGAGCTTGTCCGCCGCGGCCATCGCGCAGTCGTCGAACAGCCCCTGGACCGAGCCGTGAGGATTCGCCGACAGGGCCAGCTTCTGGGCGTTCGTCAGGCGGTCGCTCGCGAATTTCGCCGGGTTCACCGGGATGTTGCGCAGGATCAGCCGGCGCGTGCCCTTCCACATCGCCTGCGCCTGCTCCGCCTCCGTGTCGAAGAGGCGCACGGAGACCGTGTCGCCGTCGTCGACCAGCGCCGGATACGCCTTGACCGGCTGACCGGCCCGGCGGGTCTCGAAGACGCGGGTGAGGGTGCCGATCGTCCAGTCGGTCAGGCCCGAGCGCTCCAGCGACTCTCCGCCCGAGCGCTCGGCCGTCGCCGCGGCCGCCTGGGAGAGGGCCTTGCGGGCCTTCGGGCGCAGCTTGAGCTTCAGCGCCTCCAGGTCCTTGTCCTCGGCCAGTTTGCGGCGCCGCTCGTCGACGATCCGGAACGTGACCTTCAAGTGGTCGGGGACCTTGGACAGATCGAAGTCGTCCGCCTCGAAGGGCACCCCGACCATGAGCCGCAGCTCGCGGGTCATGGTCGCCGTGAGGGGCTCCTGGAGGGGGACGGCCCGGTCCAGGAACGCCTTTGCGAAGTTCGGCGCGGGAACGTAGTTCCGGCGGATCGGCTTGGGAAGGGACCGGATCAGCTCCGTCACCAGCTCCTCGCGCAGCCCCGGGATCTGCCAGTCGAAACCCTCGTCCGTGACCTGGTTGAGGACCTGGAGCGGGATGTGGACGGTCACACCGTCCGCGTCCGCGCCCGGCTCGAACTGGTACGTCACCCGGAACTTGAGATTCCCCTGGCGCCACGAGTCGGGGTAATCGGCCTTGGTGACCTCGCCCGCCTTCTCGTTGATGAGCATCTCGCGCTCGAAATCGAGGAAGTCGGGCTGTTCGTGCCGCTTGTGCTTCCACCACGAGTCGAAGTGGGCGCCGGACACCACGTGTTCGGGGATCCGCTGGTCGTAGAAGTCGTACAGCGTCTCGTCGTCCACCAGGATGTCCCGGCGCCGGGCGCGGTGCTCCAGCTCCTCGACCTCCGTGAGCAGGCGGCGGTTGTCCGAGAAGAACTTGTGGTGCGTGCGCCAGTCGCCCTCGACCAGCGCGTTCCGGATGAACAGCTCACGGCTGATCTCGGGGTCGATCCGCCCGTAGTTGACCTTCCGCTGCGCCACGATCGGCACGCCGTACAGCGTGACCTTCTCGTACGCCATCACCGCGGCCTGGTCCTTCTCCCAGTGCGGTTCGCTGTACGTGCGCTTGACGAGGTGCGCGGCGAGCGGCTCGACCCACTCGGGTTCGATCTTGGCGTTGACGCGGGCCCAGAGGCGTGACGTCTCGACGAGCTCGGCGGACATCACGAAACGCGGCGGTTTCTTGAACAGGGCCGAACCCGGGAAGACCGCGAACTTCGCGTTGCGCGCCCCCAGATACTCGTTCTTGGCGCCTTCCTTGACGTCCTTCATGCCGACGTGCGACAGCAGGCCGGCCAGGAGGGAGACGTGGACGCGGTCGGCCGGGGCGTCGTCCTCGTTGAGGTGGATGCCCATCTGCTTCGCGACCGTGCGCAACTGCGTGTAGATGTCCTGCCATTCGCGGATGCGAAGGAAGTTCAGGTACTCCTGCTTGCACATCCGGCGGAAGGAGGACGACCCCCGCTCCTTCTGCTGCTCACGGACGTAGCGCCAGAGGTTGAGGTAGGCCAGGAAGTCGCTGGTCTCGTCCTTGAAGCGGGCGTGCTGCTGGTCGGCCTGGGCCTGCTTGTCGGCGGGGCGCTCGCGCGGGTCCTGGATGGACAGCGCGGCGGCTATGACCATGACCTCGCGCACACAGCCGTTCCTGTCCGCCTCCAGGACCATCCGGGCCAGCCGGGGGTCGACGGGCAGCTGGGCCAGCTTGCGGCCGGTCTCCGTGAGCCGCTTGCGCGGGTCCTTCTGCGCCGGGTCCAGGGCGTTCAGCTCCTGGAGCAGCTGGACGCCGTCGCGGATGTTGCGGTGGTCCGGCGGGTCGATGAAGGGGAACTTCTCGATGTCCCCGAGACCGGCCGCGGTCATCTGAAGGATCACGGAGGCGAGGTTCGTCCGGAGGATCTCCGCGTCCGTGAACTCCGGGCGCGCCTCGAAGTCGTCCTCGCTGTACAGACGGATGCAGATGCCGTCCGAGGTACGGCCGCAGCGGCCCTTGCGCTGATTGGCGCTGGCCTGCGAGACCGGCTCGATCGGCAGTCGCTGGACCTTGGTGCGGTGGCTGTAGCGGGAGATCCGCGCGAAACCCGGGTCGATGACGTACTTGATCCCCGGGACCGTCAGCGACGTCTCGGCGACGTTCGTGGCCAGAACGATCCTGCGGCCCGTGTGCGGCTGGAAGACGCGGTGCTGCTCCGCGTGGGAGAGCCGGGCGTAGAGCGGCAGGATCTCCGTGAACCGGTAGTTCTTCTTGGTGAGGGCGTCCGCCGTGTCCCTGATCTCCCGCTCACCGGAGAGGAAGACGAGGATGTCGCCCTTGCCCTCCTTCTGGAGCTCTTCCACGGCATCGGTGATCGCGGTGATCTGGTCGCGGTCGGCGTCGTCGCCGTCCTCCTCCAGCAGCGGCCGGTAGCGGACCTCCACGGGATACGTACGGCCGCTGACCTCGATGATGGGGGCGTCGCCGAAATGCCGCGAGAACCGCTCCGGGTCGATCGTGGCCGAGGTGATGACGACCTTGAGGTCCGGGCGCTTCGGCAGCAGCTGGGCGAGGTAGCCCAGCAGGAAGTCGATGTTGAGGGACCGCTCGTGGGCCTCGTCGATGATGATCGTGTCGTAGGCGCGCAGCTCGCGGTCGGTCTGGATCTCGGCGAGCAGGATGCCGTCCGTCATGAGCTTGACGAAGGTGGCGTCCGGGTCGACCTGGTCGGTGAAGCGGACCTTCCAGCCGACAGCCCCGCCGAGCGGGGTGTCCAGCTCCTCGGCGACCCGCTCGGCGACCGTGCGCGCGGCGATCCTGCGCGGCTGCGTGTGTCCGATCATGCCGCGTACGCCGCGCCCGAGCTCCAGGCAGATCTTGGGGATCTGCGTCGTCTTGCCGGAGCCCGTCTCACCGGCGACGATCACGACCTGGTGGTCGCGGATGGCGTCGGCGATCGCGTCCTTCTTCTGGCTGACCGGCAGCTGCTCGGGGTACGTCACCTCGGGCACGAGGGCACGCCGCCCGGCCATCCGTTCCTCTGCCTTGCCGACCTCCGTCTCGATCTCGGCGAGCACGGCGGCCCGCGCCTCCGGCTTACGGATCTTGCGCGCACCTTCGAGCCTGCGCCCGAGCCGGTGCGCATCACGCAGGGACAGCTCGGTCAGGCGGGGGGCGAGGGCGCCGAGGGCGGGGGCAGGGTGCGTAGACATACGGGATCCAGGATCTCATCCCGGGGAAATTCGTGGCTAACGCTTTTGCCCCGGGGGCGGGGGCGGTGCCGCCCCCGCCCTGTCCGGTCCCTCGGACCGGCGGTTCAGCCCCAGATGTCGTACTGCTGGAAGCCGGTGCCGACCGAGACCCGCGGAGCGAAGATCTCGCTGGTCGCCTTCCCGGTGCCCTTGTAGAGGTAGAGCGTGCCGCCGGGGGTGCGGGCCAGGAAGTCGGCGTTGCCGTCGCCGCTGACGTCGCCGACCGCGTCGAAAGCGTTGTACCCGGTCCAGGCGCTGCGCACCTTGATCCGAGGGGAGAACGCCTCGGAGCCGGTCTTGCCGGTGCCCTTGTACAGGTACAGGTCGCCGGTGCCGGCCTGGCGGGCGAGCAGGTCGGCCCTGCCGTCGCCGGTGAGGTCGCCGTGGCCGCGCACGGAGTTGTACTGGTTCCAGCCGGTGCGGACCGAGAAGCGGGAGCCGAAGGTGCCGTCGCCCTTGCCGGGGTAGGTCCACAGGGTCCCGTTGGAGTCCACCGACAGCAGGTCGGGCAGGTAGTCGCCCGTGACGTCGCCCGGCACGATGATCCGGGTGCGGGTCTTCCAGGCGGTGGCGATCCTCGTGTCGGTCCAGGAGCCGCCGGTGCGGGCGCTGTTGAGCACGAAGTGCTTCCAGTACACGTCACCGGTGGAGCCGACCCGGTAGATCAGGTCCTGGTACCCGTCCCGGTTGAGGTCCGTCTGGAGGATCAGGTTGGTGGCGCTCCAGTTGCCCCAGGAGACGCGGGTGCCGAACGAGGTGCCGCTGGAGTCCTTCTCGTAGGCGGTCTTCATGGAGGAGTTGCGGACGAAGAGGTCGGCCTTGCCGTCGGGCCTGCCGTTGAAGGTGCTCAGATTCGTGTCGTCGATCTGGCGGTAGGCGGAGCCGGCGTAGGCGCTCATCCTGGTGAAAACGCTGTAGTAGCCCTGGGTCACGCAGTCCTTGGTGCCCCAGGAGACCACTCCGGCGATCCGGCCGCCGACGATGAGCGGGCCGCCGGAGTCGCCGTTGCACGCGGCGGTGGTGCCGGTGTCGGTCCCGCTCTGGGTGCCCGCGCAGACCATGCGCCCCGGGGCGAAGGCCGTGTCGTAGACGCCGGAGCAGGTGCTGTCGGAGCGCAGGGTCAGCGTGGCCGTCCGCAGCGTCGGGGAGAGGTCCTGGCCGGTCGAGGTGGTGCGGCCCCAGCCGTAGAGCTT
Source organism: Streptomyces sp. SID5643 (assembly GCF_009872555.1). Taxonomy (NCBI): domain Bacteria; kingdom Bacillati; phylum Actinomycetota; class Actinomycetes; order Kitasatosporales; family Streptomycetaceae; genus Streptomyces; species Streptomyces sp. SID5643. The sequence continues at coordinate 8,564 of NZ_WWIC01000276.1, read as the reverse complement.
GGCCTGGGTGCCGGCGGCGTACGAGGCGGTGTCGCCGTGGGTGACCATGCGGATCGGCGTCGCCTTGACCGGGACGGCCAGGGTGAGCATCCCGAGGTCACTCTCGTACTTTGCCACCTCCCGGTCCACCGGGTCGTACCCCCACTGCCACCACTGGCGCTGTACCGCCGTGGCCGTGCCGCCGTGCAGGTCGGTGGCGCCGGAGGAGTCGGTGGTGGGCAGCTGGGCCGTGCCGGTGACGACGGCGCCGTGGGCCTGCCAGTTGTAGTCCCTGTTGTCGTTCCGGAGGCAGTGGGCGGCGGTCAGGATCTTCGTCGGTGCCACGACCGCGCCACCGCAGAAGAAGCTGACGTCGTCGCCGGTCTCGGGGGTGTCCCTGTCGTCGTGGTACCAGAGTTGGGCCATCCACGGGGCCGAGCTGAGCGTCGTCTCCGTGCCGCCGATGATCTTCGGGTCGATGGTCGACGGGGCCGTACCGGAGCTCAGCGACGACTTCTCGGTCGTCCCGCCGGAGGCGCCGCCGCCGGTGAGGGCACCCGCGATGCGCTTCTCCAGGGCGGCGGGCGAGGGCGAGCCGATGGCGGGCTCGACGGCCGGGGCGGCCGGCAGGGCGGTGGCCGCGCCGGCGGACGAGGGCATCACGGTGGCGGCGACGGCCGCGGCGAGGCCGATGGCGGCCATGGGCAGGACGATGCGTATCCGGCGTCTGTGACGGCCACCGGACGATGACGTGATCAACGAGTCCCCCCTGAGGAACCTGAGACAGGTGGGACAGGTGCGTCCCAACCGTCTCAGCGCCGCAGGGCAGGTCTTCGTCACAGGCGTCAGAAGCCGACCGGCCGGGTCTCTGAGCAGAAGATCGCGACCGAGCCGACGACGGTGCGAGCCAACGACAGAGCCCCTCTCCGATGGTGACGGAGAGGGGCTCAAGCCCTGGTGAGGGCTGCGGTGGCTGGGGCCGGGGTCGAACCGGCGACCTTCCGCTTTTCAGGCCGTGTCTTAGCGGCTGGGGCCCGATCCTGCTGAGGGCTGGTGACCTCGACGAGCCGTGGTTGTGCGCTGCTGTTGGCGTACGCCACGTCTGCCTACCTGGGGCTGGTCGCCTCCGCTGGGCCCCAGCCATTACGCACCGGGTCGGGCGGCAACGTCTGCCGGTAGGAGTCGGCTGGTGAAGCCATCGATGCGCAGCCGTTCGTAGGCGGCAGCGATGGGCTCCGGCACGACCTGTTCAATGGACAGGTCCCAGCCCGGGCACCCCAGGCGCAGGAGAACCAGGGCATCCCGGTGCCCGACACGAACATGAACTTGGAGGACTACCTGACCTGCTGGTTCGCGACCGTGGTGAAGGTTCACCGGCGTCCCAAGACCTTCCAGGGGTACGAGAGCGTGGCCCGGGTCCACCTGATCCCTTCGCACCTTGCGGGCCGCCGAGGTCAGGACGTGGCTGGCCCGCGTTGCGTCCGAGTGTCAGTGCTGCAAGCACGGCAGGGACAAGGAGCGGCCCGAGCCGCAGTGCTGCGCTGCGGGGGAGTGCTGCAAGGCGCTGCTGTCCCGTCGCATGGTGCAGTCCATCCACGCCGTACTCCGCAACGCCTTGCAGAACGCCCGTACGCGAAGAACTCATCGTGCGGAACGTCGCCCAACTCGTTCAGGTCCCCACACCCTCGTATGACACCGGGAAGGGCCTCAGCGTGGCTGACGCCAGGCTCCTCATCCGGGAATCGGCCAAGGACCGGTTGCATGCGCTCTACGTGCTCGCCCTGGTCCTGGGGATGCGACGAGGTGAGTTGTTGGGACTGCGCTGGGACGCGGTCGACCTGGACCGCGGAACGCTGACCATTGACCGCGCGCTGCAGCGTGTCGGGGGAGAGCTGAGGCTGGTCAAGCCCAAGACTCTGGCGTCGGTCCGTACCGTTCCGCTCCCGTCTCTTGTGGTGAAGGCACTCACCGAGCATCGCGAGCGGCAGGCCCAGGAGCGCGCTGCTGCCGGCATGGGATGGAAGGAACAGAGGCTGGTCTTCACGTCACGCAACGGCACCCCGCGGGAGCCGGATAACCTCCGGCGTAGTTGGGACCCGCTCCGTAAGCGTCTCGGTATGGAGATCCGATTCCACGATCTCCGACACTCGGCGGTTTCGCTTCTGCTGGATCTCGGGGCCGCCCCACATTGTTCGGCAGATTGTCGGGCACAGCGATATCGGGGTGACTATGAAGATTTACGCCCATGCTTCGCTGGGTGGGCAGCGTAAGGCGTTGAGCAGACTGGGGGAAATTCTTTCCTAGAGTGGTGTGAGGTTTGGTGAGCGGGAAGCGGCCAGCCCTCACGCGCGTTAACGAACCTGCTCATCGATTCCTTCAACTCTTCTTGTATGCAGGAGTCGCTTGGCCTTGTCTCGTGTTCGACTCGACACGTAGGGTCGCCGTGCCTGAATTTCTTGAAAGCTGTCATACAGCCTCTCAAGTTCCCCGCCGGGGACGTGGTCGCCTCTTCTGAACCGGTCCTCCATGGTCAACAGGTGGCCGTAGAGGTCGCCGTACTGGTCCGCCGAATGCTTAGCTGCCATTGAGCGACTGGTGAACCTGCCGGACGTCTTGACGGCCGTCGCGATTGAGGCAAGAGCGGTGCCGATAGCGAAGATCAACTTTGCCCACCAAACCCGCTGTTCCCCTAGGGACGCGAAAATTGCACCGCTAGTTAGGGCGGCCATGATGGTTGCTGAATATCCAAAGAGCTGACCGAGGCTATGCAACCGATAGGCTTCTATGGGGAGAGCGGTGGCCCATAGGCGAGCTGAGTTTATCTGCTCCAAGAGGCGATTCGGTGGAAGCTGAGGTCTTGCGCAGGTTGTCACGGGTGGAGGTTTGGCCATCCCGCGTTTTGCAGCACATCCTTTGCTTCCTCTGAACATCGCACCACCCATGTAATCCTCGGGTATCAGCGCGAGGTGCGTGCAGTGGGCGCGAAGACCCACTGTGTGGCGTCCCTCACAGGTGGAGTGTCCCGTGATCAACGCGGAGTCGCATGCGCGTGAGGCTGTTTGGGTGGGGCGCGCGCTTCCAGTTGGCGCGGGCAGGCGAGCACTCGCTGGCGTACCGGTTGGCGTACACGGCATGAAAGAGCCCCTCTCCAAGATTGATGGAGAGGGGCTCAAGCCCTGGTAGGGCGGTTGTGGCTGGGGCCGGGGTCGAACCGGCGACCTTCCGCTTTTCAGGCGGACGCTCGTACCAACTGAGCTACCCAGCCACGAGGTTTCACGTGAAACCTCAGCGGTCCTGACGGGATTTGAACCCGCGGCCTCCACCTTGACAGGGTGGCGAGCACTCCAAACTGCTCCACAGGACCAAGCTTCGTACGACAGTGTCGCACAGGGTGGTGCGTGCCCCCAACGGGATTCGAACCCGTGCTACCGCCTTGAAAGGGCGGCGTCCTAGGCCGCTAGACGATGAGGGCTATCGGCCCGCCTGGGCGCTTCTCAGCGCGTCGGGGACGTGAGAAGCATATGGGATGGCGGGAGCTATCGCCAAAACGGTTTCAGGGGCCGGGGGACGGGGTGGCCTCCGCGGGGGTGTTCGGGGAGGGGGTCGCGCCGGGCTGGTTCTCCTTCGGGAGGTGGCGGCTGACCTCGGCCGTCGTGAGGCCGAGACCGCCCAGTTCGATCTCGTCCCAGGCCTGGAGATGGCGGGTGTCCCGGTCGAAGTAGAGGATCGAGGCCTCGATGGGGTCGGGGTGCTTGCCCTCGATGGCGCGCAGGCCGCTGCCGCCCGTGGAGCCCTCGATGCGGAGCCGGGTGCCGTACGTGAGGATCTCCATCTCGTCGTGGTGGAGGTGGCCGGCCAGGACGAGGGGAACCTCGCCGTCGACCCCGCGGGCGGCGGCCGGCTCGTGGGCGATGGCGACGTCCACCGGGGTGCCGGCCGCGCTCTGGTCGCGCAGGGCGGTGGCCAGGCGGGCGCCGGCCAGTTCCTGGGACTGCCGGGCGCCGATCTGCCGGGAGCGGTCCGGGGTGAACTGCGGGTCTCCGATGCCCGCGAAGCGCAGGCCCTTGATCGTCTCGGCCTTTCCCTCGTCCAGGACGTGGACGTTCTTCAGGCCCTCCAGATAGCGCTGGGTGATCATGGAGTCGTGGTTGCCGCGGACCCAGACGTAAGGCGCTCCGAGGTCCTCGATGGGGTCCAGGAAGCCGTTCTCGGCGGCCGTGCCGTGGTCCATCGTGTCGCCCGAGTCGACGATCACGTCGACCTTGTACTGCTCCACCAGCGAGGTGATGATCTTCCAGCTCGCCGGGTTGAGGTGGATGTCGGAGACGTGCAGGACCCGGATCGTGGAGGGGTCGGGCGCGTAGGCGGGGAGCGTCGAGGTGGCGTCGTAGAGCTTGGTCACGTTGGTGACCAGGCGGGCCAACTCCTTCTGGTAGACGTCGAATTCCGTGACGATGCTGCGTGCGTTGCCGACCAGGGAGGGGGCCGAGGTGAGCAGGCCGGAGAACTTGGGTTCCAGGACGGAGTCGGGGCGCCAGGTGGCGTACGCGGTGCCGCCCGAGGCGGCGAGCAGGGTGAGGGCCAGGCCGCCGGCGGCCATCGCGCGGCGGGGGCGGCGGTAGACCGCGAGGCCCAGGGCGGTGGCGCCGACGACGACCGCGACGCCGGAGCGCACGGCCAGGTCGAGGGTGCCGCGTCCGACGTCCTCGGTGACCTCGTCCTGGAGCCCGGAGAGGCGTTCGGGGTGGTCGACCAGGGCCTGGGAGCGGTCGGGGTCGAGCTGGTCGACGTTGACGTCCAGGCGGACGGGGGCGATGTGGCTGTTCAGCTCCAGGGCGCCGAGCGGCGAGACGTTGATCTTCGTGCCGCCGGTGAAGGACGGGCGCAGGGTCATCGTGGTGTTCATGGGGCCGACCGGGACCCGGACGTTGCCCACGACCAGCAGGCCCAGCCAGGCGCCGAGGAGGACGACGGCGACGAGCCCGACCGCGCGGGTCCACGGGTGCGGCTGCGCCACGAGCTCGATCGTGGCGGGGGCCTGGCGGGAGCGGTAGCGGCGGGCCAGGGCACGCGGGGCGTTGCGGATGGGTTTCAGGACACTCAGGACTGCGGCGGGGACGCGGGCCATTGATCCCGTATGCCCAAGTGCGCGGCCGGATATGCGGCGCCGGGAGGCTCTCGTACGGCGGGGGTGTGGCCGACAATGGGCCTGTGCTGGAGATGACGCGTGAGGAGTTCGAGGAGCTGGTCGCCGAGGCGCTCGACCGGATCCCGCCGGAGTTGACCCGACTGATGGACAACGTCGCGGTGTTCGTCGAGGACGAGCCCCCGGCGGACGATCCCGAGTTGCTCGGGCTGTACGAGGGGACTCCGCTGACCGACCGGGGTGAGTGGTACGCCGGTGTGCTGCCGGACCGGATCACCGTCTACCGGAATCCGACGCTGCGGATGTGCGAGTCGCGGGAGGACGTCGTCGCGGAGACGGAGATCACGGTGGTGCACGAGATCGCGCACCACTTCGGCATCGACGACGAGCGCCTTCACGCCCTGGGCTACGGCTGACCGGGTTGTGAATACGGGGCGCGTGTCCTCTTGTGGGCGGCGGGAGTTGGAGATGTTGACTCCATCACCCTTTCCGGAGGTGGCCCCGTGCGCCCCTTGTTCGTACCCGTCCGACTGGCCGCCACGGTCGTGGCGGTCGCCGCTGCCGCCGGCTGCATGAGCGTCGGCGACGATGCGGGCGGGAGCGTCAAGCCGTCGCACTCCGCCGGGCAGCGGGGCGGCGAGGCGCCCGACGGCGGGCCGGCGGTGTCGGGCGGTGGCGCGGGGTTCGGCGCGGCCGGTGCCGAGGGGGAGCGTAGGCGCGGCAAGGACAAGAAGGACAAGAAGGGCAAGGGTGGCGGGGCGGGGGCGTCGGCGTCCCCCGAGGCGTCGCCGAGCGCTGACGCGAGCCCGACGGCGCCGGGGCATGTCAGGCCGGGGAAGCCGCCGCGGCCCACGGTGAAACCGCCGGCCCCGCCGACGCCCACCCGGACGGCCGAGCCGGAGCCCACGCCGACGCCGCAGGAGCCGACGACGTCTCCGGAGCCGACGCCGGAGCCGTCGTCGTCGGCGCACGAGCCGCCGGGGCCGCAGCTCGCCCAGCGGGAGCCGGCGCCGGAGGCGGGGGCGCCGGCGTAAGGGGGCGGAGGGTGCGCGGGAAGTTTTCTCCCCGGGGCGGGAACAATCCCGGCCGGGGGGTGGTTGGAGCCCTCGGGACGCTGTCCGGTCGTCGGACGGCTGCCCACTGTCGTCTGCACAGTCCGGTTTGCCTTGTGGGGCCCGGAGTGCGTATGGTGGCAGATCGTTTGATCCCATCTTGCCCGGCGCCACTGCAGAGCGCGCCGTGTGGCGCGTACTCTCCCTTGCCGTGGTGGACCGCATTGAGGCGGTCGTATTGCGAATCGCGAATCACGGAGTTGACGGGCGCGTGCCGACTGAGACTCCGGAAGGTTTCGCATTCGCATGTCCATCGCCAGTACTGATCACGTCGTCGTGCCCGAGAACGAGGCGGCCGAGGACGCCCCCGAGGTCACTTTCGCGGACCTCGGTCTCCCCGAAGGCGTTGTGCGCAAGCTCGCGCAGAACGGCGTGACCACCCCCTTCCCGATCCAGGCCGCGACCATTCCGGACGCCCTGGCCGGCAAGGACATCCTCGGCCGTGGCCGCACCGGCTCCGGCAAGACCCTGTCGTTCGGTCTGCCGACCCTGGCGCGTCTCGCCGGCGGCCGCACCGAGAAGCACAAGCCGCGCGCGGTCATCCTCACCCCGACCCGTGAGCTCGCGATGCAGGTCGCGGACGCCCTCCAGCCCTACGGCGACGTCGTCGGCCTGAAGATGAAGGTCGTCTGCGGCGGTACGTCGATGGGCAACCAGATCTACGCCCTGGAGCGCGGCGTCGACATCCTCGTCGCCACCCCGGGCCGGCTGCGCGACATCATCAACCGTGGCGCCTGCTCCCTGGAGAACGTCGAGGTCGCCGTCCTCGACGAGGCCGACCAGATGTCCGACCTGGGCTTCCTGCCCGAGGTCACCGAGCTGCTCGACCAGGTCCCGGCCGGCGGCCAGCGCATGCTGTTCTCGGCCACGATGGAGAACGAGATCTCCACCCTGGTCAAGCGGTACCTGAGCAACCCGGTCACGCACGAGGTCGACAGCGCCCAGGGCAACGTCACGACCATGTCGCACCACATCCTCATCGTGAAGCCCAAGGACAAGGCGCCGGTCACCGCCGCGATCGCCTCCCGCAAGGGCCGCACGATCATCTTCGTCCGCACCCAGCTGGGCGCCGACCGTATCGCCGAGCAGCTGTGCGACGCCGGTGTGAAGGCCGACGCGCTGCACGGCGGTATGACGCAGGGCGCGCGCACCCGCGTGCTGGAGGACTTCAAGAAGGGCTACGTCAACGCGCTCGTCGCCACCGACGTCGCCGCCCGCGGTATCCACGTCGACGGCATCGACCTGGTGCTGAACGTGGACCCGGCCGGGGACCACAAGGACTACCTGCACCGGTCCGGCCGTACCGCGCGTGCGGGCCGCTCCGGCACCGTCGTGTCGCTGTCCCTGCCGCACCAGCGGCGCCAGATCTTCCGGCTGATGGAGGACGCGGGCGTCGACGCCTCGCGCCACATCATCCAGGGCGCCGGCGCCTTCGACCCGGAGGTCGCCGAGATCACCGGTGCCCGGTCGATGACCGAGGTGCAGGCCGAGTCCGTGGGCAACGCCGCGCAGCAGGCCGAGCGTGAGGTCGCCCAGCTCACCAAGGAGCTGGAGCGGGCGCAGCGGCGCGCGAACGAGCTGCGTGAGGAGGCCGACCGCCTGATCGCCCGGATCGCCCGCGAGCAGGGTGAGGACCCCGAGGCCGCGGTGGCCGAGGCCCAGGCGGCGGTGGTGGCCGCGGCGGCCGAGGTGTCCGTGCCCGAGCAGCCGGCGGCGCAGGACGTCGACCGGGCGGACCGGGACGACCGTGGTGGCCGTTCGTACGAGCGTCGTGACGACAACCGTGGTGGCGGTTTCCGCCGGGACGACCGTCGTGATGACCGTGGTGGCCGTTCCTTCGAGCGTCGTGACGACCGTGGTGGTCGTGGCTTCGAGCGTCGTGACGACAACCGCGGCGGTGGCTTCCGCCGGGACGACCGTCGTGATGACCGTGGTGGCCGTTCCTTCGAGCGTCGTGACGACCGTGGTGGTCGTGGCTTCGAGCGTCGTGACGACAACCGCGGCGGTGGCTTCCGCCGGGACGACCGTCGTGATGACCGTGGTGGCCGTTCCTTCGAGCGTCGTGACGACCGTGGTGGTCGTGGCTTCGAGCGTCGTGACGACAACCGCGGCGGTGGCTTCCGCCGGGACGACCGTCGTGATGACCGTGGTGGCCGTTCCTTCGAGCGTCGTGACGACCGTGGTGGTCGTGGCTTCGAGCGTCGTGACGACAACCGCGGCGGTGGCTTCCGCCGGGACGACCGTCGTGATGACCGTGGTGGCCGTTCCTTCGAGCGTCGTGACGACCGTGGTGGTCGTGGCTTCGAGCGTCGTGACGACAACCGCGG